>NZ_JBFTLO010000002.1:0-263351 GCF_056396485.1 Psychrobacillus sp. 05T411
TTAATCCTGGGATATTCATGTTAAAATGCATTTGTACGTAGCTCCTTTTCATACTTGTTTCTCGACAATTCAAGTATAAAAGAAACAGAAGTTACGTGCATTTTTTTATGCACAATTGTAGGAAAACCCCAACAAATATTATAGAACCGAAATTAAAAAGAGAACATCTTCTATGAGCAGAAAATGTTCTCTCATTGTTATTAACAAGTCTCTGGTGTACCCGCTTTTTTAGCTGTTCTAAACGAAGAACCACACCCGCAAGATGCGATGGCGTTAGGATTATCTATCGTAAACCCGCCACCCATTAAAGATTCTTTATAATCGATTGTCGTACCATTTAATATCGAGGCATCCTCTTTGGATACAACAATATCAATACCATGCTGTATAAGTTCTATGTCATCTTCCTTTTTTTCATGTTCAAAACTCATTCCATAAGAAAGACCGCTACATCCCCCACCATTTACCGAGACGCGAAGCATAGACCCTTCTTCATCGTTATGCGTCATCATTTCTTTTACGCGGTAAGCTGCCGCTTCAGATATAATCACTACTTCTGTCATCTGAATCACCATTCCTTCCTTTAATATATCATAGCAGTGTTTTTACTATCTAGACAAGGAAAACTACTTGAATAGATTATAACCAACTTAAATTAAATTACTTCGCTTTCAAGAGAATAATGAAGTATAATAGAACTATAGGCAAGTTAGCTAAAAAGAGGTGTTTTTATGGAAATTTCTCCATTTTATCAAAAAAGTATCGAATGCTTACACTGTAAAAAACAATTTAAAAGTACTAAAGTCCGATCTAAATTTGTAAAAGTAGTATCTTATGCTTCTGACTTTCAACCTATATATCAAAACAAGGACGTAAATCCCATACTCTATAATATATTCGTTTGCGAACATTGCGGGTTTTCATTTACAGAAGAATTTTCCAAATATTTTGCCCCAGGCATGAAAGAGGAAATCCAAGAAAAAATTGCAAACAAATGGATTCCACGCTCCTATGGCAAAGAAAGAAGTATAGAAGAAGGAATTTTGGCATACAAATTAAGTATTTTTTGCGGGACAATCAAAAAAGAAAAGTTTATCAATATTGCTGGGTTGGCACTTCGTACTGCATGGCTATACCGATTACTACAAAAGCATGCTGAAGAATTACGTTTCATAGAAATAGCAAGAGATCGTTATGAGAACTCCTATATCAACGGAGATTTTAGTGGAACGCAAATGTCTGAAACAAGGGTACTCTACTTAATAGCAGAGTTATCTAGAAGAATTGGCGATATAGATTACGCCACACGCTATTTTTCGAAAGTAATTGAAAAACAAAGTAATACGCTTGAGCCAAAAATTGTAGAAATGGCAAAAGAACGTTGGCAAGATATACGGGAAAGTAAAGAAAAAGAAGCCAAATACTAACGGCTTCTTTTGTATTATTCGATTAAAATACTTGCTCTACCTCTACTACTCCAGGTACTTCTTCTAAAAGAGCGCGTTCAATACCTGCTTTTAATGTAATCGTTGAACTTGGGCAAGTCCCACAAGCTCCAAGAAGGCGTAATTTTACAATACCATCTTCTACGTCTACAAGTTCACAGTCTCCCCCATCACGTAGTAAAAATGGGCGTAATTTATCTAAAACTTCTTGAACTTGTTCATTCATTGTATCAGTCATATCTATCGACTCCTTTCATTATAATCATTATAATATCAGTAAGGGAAAAAATCCAATAAAGAATTCGAAGGAGCTAAACAATGATGAAACCTCAAGCGTTAAATATAGAAATTTATGGTGCCGATATAATATGTGCAAGTTGCGTAAATGCGCCGTCCTCGAAGGATACATACGAATGGCTTCAAGCTGCAATCGACCGTAAATTTCCAGAAAATGAAGTAACCTTTACGTATATTGATATCGAGCAACCAATTGAGAATGAGAAACAACAAGAAATTGCAAATCGAATCGCAGAGGACGAATTTTTTTATCCGCTTGTGATGATTAATGAAGAAGTAGTTGGTGAAGGTTATATCCAACTAAAACCAGTATATGCTGCACTTGAGAAATATGGGTATGTAAACGAAAAAGAGTAAGAAAAAAACTTCGATACGGCGTAGTAACGTCGCTTCGAAGTTTTTTATTATCCATTATGTCGCTTATACATCCAAAGCAACCCAGACTTCATCAATCTAGCAATACGTCCAGTTACTGAAATATCCGCCATGTAAGCAAATCCTTGCTTCTTCCCAAGTGACCCCATAAAACCTTTCAACTTAATGTCCGGCATTTTGTCAGGAAGCGGTAGTCCTCTCCAGCGAGCTTGCAATACTTTCACAATTTGCTCGGCTTGTTCTTCCGCTAATTGAGCACTTGGTGCAAAAGGAAGAGATGCACAATCCCCAACGACGAAGACATTTTCATAATTAGGCAAATCATGATATTGCGTTAAAACAACTCGACCTGTATTATCTTTTTCACCTGGTAATGCACGTACCGTTGCCGCTGGTTGAATACCCGCTGTCCATACCACTGCATCTACGGGAATAATTTCTTCGTGATTATATAATTTGTTTGGTTCTACTTTTGTAATATTGGAGTTACTTACCACTTCTACATCGTTAGAATCAAACCATTTTTGCACATAATTACTTAATCGTTCTGGAAAATCTCTTAAAATACGTGGGCTACGATCAAATAATTTAATTCTTAAGTCTGGTCGACTCTCTCGAAGTTCACTAGCTAATTCAATTCCACTTAACCCTGCTCCTACGATTCCAACAATCGATCCAGCAGGGAGTCCGCCAATTTTCGTATATGTATCTCGAGATCGTCCAATCGTCTGAATACTATAGGTAAATTCATCCGCACCTGGTACCCCGTGATACTTATCTTCACAACCCAGTCCAATAACAAGATCATCATAAGAGACCGTTTGGCCATCTGCTAATAGTACTTGTTTACCTTCTACATCAATTTCCGTAATTTCTCCATACTTAATCGTTAATTTATCGCTTTCTGGAAATCCTACGCGAATTTCATGATCAGAGGAAGTCCCAGCTGCTAATGCATAAAATTCGGTTTTCAAACTATGAAATGGTGTTCGGTCTATTAAGGTGATTTCTACATCAAGTGGTAAATTATTCGGCAACATTCGCGACAAAATGCGCATATTGCCATATCCTCCACCTAATAATACTAATTTTTGCATAATAATCTCCCTCATCTTTCAATGTCATCTCAAATTATAAATGATTGTGATGGTTTTCACAAGTGAGCTTCTAAATTGACGAATGGTGTAAAAAGGAGTAGCATGACGATGTAGTGAGGTGACAGCTATGAATCCTATGGTTGAATTTTGTATAAGCAACCTTGCAAATGGTTCTCAAGAAGCTTTTGACATTTTAGAACAAGATCCTAACTTAGATGTACTTGAATATGGCTGCCTCAGTCATTGTTCAATATGCTCCGAAACGTTACTCGCAATCGTAAATGGAGATGTGGTCGAAGGGAATTCTCCAGAAGACCTTGTGAAAAAAATATATGCATATATTGAAGAAAATCCGCTATTTTAATAGTGGATTTTCTTTTCTTTTACTTGATCCATTCATGTAAAGACTCTAAACAATACGTAGGTGGTGACGGTTGCAGTTGAACTTCCTCTGTCCGACTTACCCCACTGTTCACATGCGCCGTATCAATGCCCATATGAATACCAGTTAATATATCCGTTTGATAATTGTCTCCAATCATAATCATCTCTTCTTTTTTATACCCGTATTTCTGTTGAATAAACGCTAACATATGGGCTTCCGGTTTTCCCATGAATATTGGCTGGACACCGGTAGAATGCTCAACTAACTTTGTAAAAGCACCGTTTCCGGGAACTAATCCTCTTTCATTCGGAAAAGCATGATCGCTATTCGTCGAGATAAACGCTGCTCCTGCTCGAATAGAAAGACATGCGGTTGCCAGCTTCTCGTAATTAATAGCCCGATCAATCCCTACTACTACTACATCCGCAATATCATCTGTTCGTATAACTTGTTTAGCGTCAAGTGCATCTTGTAATCCACTTTCCCCAATCATAAACACCGATTTCTTCGGAAAATGTTCCTCGATATAATTCGCAGCAGCTATAGCAGAAGAAATAATATGGTCAGTATCTGTATGAATATCCATTCCAGCAATTTTTTCTTGCAGTTGTTTCTGCGTCATCGACGAATTATTCGTTACAAAGAAAGGCTCAATCCCATTACTTTGTAAATAATGAATAAAATCCACTGCTTCTTTTATCGGTGTTTTCCCTTTATACACTGTCCCGTCTAAATCTAAAAAATAGGCCTTATAATTTAACATTGGAATCCTCCGGTAAGAAAGCAGAGACCGGCCCTAATTCATGAACCAAATAGTTTTCCACATGGCTTGGGAATTGTTTTAAATAAGCTAAATTAGATACAAGTATTTGTTCTAGTTTCGTATGATCAACCGCATAAAAATAGCGTACTAGTTCTTTTCTAAATTCAATAACTTCTTTTAATGGAGCATCCATTTCAGATGGAATAACTTTTTCATCCGTTAAAATGTCGATAATATCATCATAGCCACCTGGATCACGCATAATAAAACCGTCAATCATGGAATTACCTACATCAATGATGGATTCGATTATGTTGTGACCTACTCGCTCTAAAGCTAATTTAGAATGGTCATCTGTTTGCCAATCTGTTTTACTGTCTATTAATGTTAATAACTTATTCATATGTGCAATAGTCTCAGCAATTTTTTTACGATCTACAAAATACATTGGAAAGCCTCCTGAGTCATGTTCAGTTGATATATACCTCCCTTCTATAGTACCATAATTCGTAGTAAGGAAGGAGTGTCACTAAATGGAGCGATTTTTTTTATACGATGATGTAGAAGATACAAAAACGAGATTCGTTGGATTTACAGGAGATTCACAAAGATATGATTTAGCTATTTTACAGAGCTCTCGTTTTTTCGGAAAAGTGCTTGTCATGGATATTCAATATGGCAGAGCAGCCATACTCGGTCCAGATGATTTAGAAGAACCAGGCTATTTAGAGCATGTCTATAATAGAACAGAAGTAGAAGCAGATGAATTAAGAGATTACTTAAGAGAATTGCTAAACTGAGAAAAGCATCGTAGCATATGCTCAATGCAAATAGTGTGCCTAACACAAAATTAAAAAGGAATTATTGAGCATTTCGTACTATAGGAATAATGCGTCGTAGAGAAGTAACCACTTGCCTTCGCGCTTGCCGCACCTTGCATGAGCCAACTCGTGTTGCACACGAGTGGTCTCCTGACTGCTCATGCGGCCCGGTGCTCTACGGCAACAATATCCGCTCTATTTATTCGGAGAAGATTGTTTAATAAAAAATGCGTAACGTTACAGTTGTTTTTCGTAGAATTCCCCTTCAAACTCACAACATTATAGATCATTTGCGCAACTTTTATAAAAAATATGTCGTAATCAGTTCCATCTCAATCCAAGTAAACTTTTTATTTTGAGAATTGGTTGCTTTCACTGGCGATTTGGTTGCTCTCCTGTTGGTTTGATCGCTTTCGGAATAGAGTTGATTGCTTTCAGGGACCGATCTGTTGCCCTTAGCTATTTTATGGATGCGTAAATTGAATAAACTGGATGATAACCTCTTTTTAGCAAGTCGATACTGAATTGGTAAGCAATTTTCCTTTGATTTTCGTGGAGGGATGGCGACTCCTGCCGAGGCCAACAGGATGTTGGTCACAAAGCGTTGCCACACGATGTGGCGTACTTAGCCTTTGTTCCACGTGGGCAGATGAGACTTCACATCGCACGCGCTAGCGTCGGTGAAGGCTCATCGCTCACCCGGCGGAAAGCGTTCATCCTGTAACGAAAATCACAGCGGATACCCTAGACGCATTATCCCTACCATATGACCTAATCACCACATTATCTTGCTTGTACGAACGATTCACATAGAGTATTAAGCTTCGTAAAACAAATTGACGAAAAAAAGGAACGTAATAAAAAACCTAGAGCCAGATCATAATTGATCTTGCTCTAGGTTTTCTTGTATTGGTTCTTCTACTACTGGAGCTACTACCTTCGGGGCAACTCCCGTTTTTTTGATTAGAAAATAGGCACAGCCGAAATTGCAATACTCGTATAAGTAGTCTTTCATCGTACTAATTTTCGTATCAAAGGACGCTTTATGATTTCGATCTTCAAAAAATCCTTTCAGACGAAGCTGACCATATCCCCAGTCTCCCATAATGTAGTCATACTTCGAAAGAATTTCACTGTATCGATCCAAAAAAGCATCTTCTTTATATGCATCCCGGTAATTTTCTATTATTTCATACGTAAAACCTTCTGCAACAATCATTCTATCACCTTCCATTAGCTATGACTTCGTAGCTAAAAGTTCCTCACCTTGCGCTTGTCTTTGTTTCGCTGCAGCGTTTACTTGCTCATCCGCATGATAACTACTTCTAACGAGCGGACCTGCTTCACAATGAGAGAATCCTTTACTCATTGCAATTTTACGTAATTCACCAAACTCAGCAGGTGAATAATATTTTAATACTGGTAAATGCTTTTTCGTTGGTTGCAAATATTGACCGATTGTCATAATATCTACATTGTTTGCACGAAGATCGTCCATTACTTCTAGGATTTCTTCATGTGTTTCCCCTAAACCTAACATTAACGATGATTTTGTCGGGATACTTGGTTGCATTTCCTTTGCACGACGTAATAACTCAAGCGAACGATCGTATTTTGCTCTTGCACGAACCCTTGGTGTTAATCGTCGAACAGTTTCAATATTATGGTTCAAAATATCCGGTTTCGCATCCATAATATTTTGGATATTTTGTTCAATTCCTCCCATATCAGAAGGTAATACTTCAATAGTTGTAAATGGATTTTTACGACGGATTGCACGAATTGTTTCAGCAAATACTTCTGAACCACCGTCTTTCAAATCATCACGAGCAACAGCCGTTACAACAACATGTTTTAAGTTCATAATGACAACTGAATCTGCAACGCGTTCTGGTTCTGCTAAATCCAATTCATTTGGGAGACCTGTTTTTACCGCACAGAAACGACAAGCCCGCGTACAAACTGCTCCTAAAATCATAAAAGTAGCAGTTCTTCGAGAACCCCAACATTCATGTATATTTGGGCATTTTGCTTCTTCACAAACCGTATGTAAATTATTTTCACGCATTAATTTTTTGAGACCTTTATAGTCTTCATTCGTATTTAGTTTAATTTTTAACCAATCTGGTTTACGTTGATGCTCTGATTTCGTAGGCTTACAAGATGTCATTTTTTAGCGACCCCATTCTTTATAAACTAACCACTACTTTGTCAATGTACCATATTATTAGAATTCAAACAACCTTCTGAACTCAGTTTATCCGAGCAAAAATGGGGTTCAACATTTAACTATTTGCTTCCTTTTGGCCCTTACTTTTGGCATTCCAAATGATGAATAAACCTATAATAATAGCCACCACAGTTAGCATTCCTACTACTACCGAACCTGTTAAACCTAAAGCTAAATAACCGATTGCCGCAATAATGGCACTAATAATCGCATAAGGTAATTGCGTTATGACATGATCAATGACATTGACCCCTGCTCCAGTTGCAGACATAATCGTCGTATCTGAAATAGGTGAACAATGATCTCCAAAAACAGCACCTGCTAAAACCGCTGCAAGGACTGGTAATAATAATGCTGGTTCTATCGCCATAATAATACTAGCTCCAATTGGCAATAAAATTCCGAATGATCCCCATGACGACCCAGTCGCAAATGCCATAAATGCTGTTAATACAAATAGCAAGGCTGGAATGACGCCCACAGGAATATTATTGTCCATAACTAGTTTAGCTAAAAATGCCCCCGTTTCCAAGGCATTGATCAAGTAAGATAAAGACCATGCAAAAATTAAAATTAATACAGCAGGAAGCATAGAACGAACTCCTGTAACGAATGCTTTCCACACGTAGCTAATGCTTGCTTCTGGATTCGTTTTAAATTGTCGCACATATAGTGCAATGGCTAAAATCGTCGCTGTCAGACCACCAACAAACAGTGAAAATGGAACGTCTGTATTTTCAAAGATAACAAATAAATTCAGATTATAACCTGAAATTTTATAGCCAGTCCAAAACATTGCAAATAGAGTCACGACTATTAACGAAACAATCGGCAACACTAAATCTACGACTTTTCCATAATTATTTTCCGGGAAATTTCCCTGCAGATTTCCTGGATTTGGTTTGGCCGGATCGAAAAGTTCTCCCGTTTCTAGCGCTCTTTTCTCATGTTTTTTCATTTCTAATAAATCAAAGTCTGTCCAAGCTATGAAAAACACAATAGCCAAGGTCGCAATCACATAAAAATTCATCGGGGCCATTAATACAAATGCTTCCAGTGGCGTATAAGCTGTTACTGCATGCGTTGCAAAAATAACACCAAGCTGACTGATTAAAAACGCTCCCCAACTAGAAACTGGTGACACAACACAAATCGGCGCAGAAGTAGAATCGATAAAATAAGCAAGCTTTGCCCGTGAGACACGATGCGAATCCGTAATAGGTCTGGCAATCTGACCAACTGCTAATGCATTAAAATAATCATCTACAAATATGAGCATTCCTAAAAACGCAGTTAATAATTTAGAGCCTCGTCGAGTTTGAATCTTTTTAATGGCCCATGCTGCAAATGCTGTACTTCCTCCAGATAAACTCACAAACGCTGTAACAACACCGAGTAATAAAATAAAGAGTAATATATAAATATTATAAGCATTTACCCCTTCATCCCAAAAAGAAGATTTAAATGACTCCCATAAAAGTAATAAGGAATTTACCGGGGCAAAACTTTCCACAAGCAAGGCCGCCGAAATAATTCCTACACCTAATGATAAGAGTACTCTTTTTGTTGCAAGCACCATAATAATTGCTAATAATGGCGGCAATAAAGAAAAAATCGTATTTTCCAACTTCTATTCCTCCTCAAGAATATAAAAAGCCAACCTATACATTTACATAGGTTGGCTTTAACTATTGAATTTAAGCATTATGGTTGTTTTCGCTTCGTAGCTCCCCATTTATATTATCCCCTATAAATGACAGTATTATTCTTTTTCAAAATAACCCCAACTAAATATCGTTTGACGAACCATATCTAGCTTCGGCAAAACTTCCTTTCCCATACGATCATAAGCGTCAACTTCCTGTATAGTACTATTAAGCCCTGCAGCCTCTACCTATTATATTCATTTTCTTTATTGTAACAGTTTATTCTATTTATCCTGGATTTTTTATTTTTCAGGCAATGGAATCGGCACCTCTACGGACGGAGCAGAAGACCCATCTCCTCCAGTATAAATATGAGGCACTTGCCCTTGCACCAATCCCATCGCAACAGGAATGTTTTGTTCTACCACACTTAATTTACTAGCAAGTGGAACAATGATTTGGACATTCACTTTAATATGAATACTTACTTCTACGTAAGCATTATTAATGCCAAATTCCGTTATAGTCGGTACAACTGTCGACTGCACATTCCCGATCACATGAAATCGAATCGGAATTTTAGGACCCAAGTTACCGATCAGCGGAATATTCGTTGCCTGCCCCATCGGTACAAAAAACACAACTCCTCCTTGATCCTCCATCGTTTGCTTATCGTATTCGATATCATCCAAATACGGCAAGCTCGACAAATTCCCTTTTTCTGCTTGCTCTAAATGTGCTTGCACCAAACTGTTCGTGTCAGATAAAACACGATTAATGATTTCTGTATTAAATTTTGTCGTCACCATATTCGTACTACCATTCGTAGAAGGTACTTCCTCGATAATATCGTTAACATCTAAAACGTTGGCAGTTCTTGAAGTGATCGCCTTACTAATCACCATCGATGCGATTTTATCTGTTTGGACTTCCGCATAATCTAGATACGTTGGCGTCAACTGTTTATTAACAAAATAAAATACACCAGCGACGGATAAGATGAAAAGCCCTAATAAAATAGCTAGTTTCCGCTGAGCAGTAAAAATAGGCAAACGCTTTTTTTTTCGATAGAATAGCAAAAAATCCCCCTTATTACTACTATGTAATAAGCGGGAATATTATGCTTGACTTAATAACTGATTGCCGTACCACTTCACTACATCCCTTATTAACTCCGGCATAAAATATTCCTTCGTAGCAAATTTGAACGAAGGGAAAAAATAACCAAATGTAAACATATCTAGCGTAGCAAGTGTATACACCTTTTTTAGTTCGAGCGCTTCTCCACCTATAAATATATCCCCTTGCTCATCCTCTACGAGCTGCTCAAAAAGAATTGCTCCCAAGTATTTGCCCCTAAACCCAAGTCCCTTAACTTCCAAATCTGGCCATTTTTCATTTTTAGATTGCTCCACAATTTCTAACAATTCTGCACCTGTTAACGTGACGACACACGGATTAATGGGATGAGGTAAACAGCTGTGCAAGTCGCTTGCAGTAATCCGCCCTTTTGGTAAGTCCGTCAAAAATATACCAGCAGGAAACATGGCACAATCCGCTTTCGTAAATGCCAGCAATGCATTACCGAAAAATTGAGACATATTTGAAGGGCCAAACCATTCTTTCTGCAAAATACTATCATTGTAAAAAACAGTTTCAGCAAGCTCCACATTTCCAATTGCTTCCCATTTTTTCAGTTGCAAATCTGCATCTTTTGGTTTAGCTAGTGTATGTATAGCATGTAATATCGCTCGCTTCGATAAAATTCTTTTCGATTCATGATCGTAATCGATTGTTACTTGACCTACGTATGCACCATACTTACCTGCAGCACCTTGTAAAGTATTTCCAATCACTTTACCTTCCTCAAAGAAATGATGCGTATGCGAACCTAAAATTAGATCAATTTCTGGTATCTTCTCCGTCATGATTTCGTCTTGTGACATCCCTAAATGAGATAAACAAATAAGCACATCGACGTCTTTTTCTATTACCTTACAAACTTCTTTCAAACGGTCAATCGGCTGTTGAATATGCCATCCTAATTGTTCATAATACAATCCAAAATCAGCAGTCGCAGCTACAATGCCAATTCGTATTCCAGTCGGTGTAACATGAATTTTATAAGGTAGCACCCAAGAAGGGATATTCCCGCTTAAATCCGTAAAATTGGACACAATCACTTCAAAGTTGGCAGCTTGATATAAAGTATCTAAATCCCCATGGCTAAGTGTAATTCCTTCATTGTTTCCAATGGTGACATAATCATATCTGGCATCATTCAGTAATTGGACATTACCTTTTCCAAGCGTCCCTTCTGTAAACACATTAGACCTGTCTATATGATCTCCAATGTCCAATGTTAAATAGGCATCACTCGGTCCATGGCTGCTTTGGCGCTTTAAGAGAAACTGATGAATAGTCGGCCAATTCTCTAAATGACTATGTATATCATTCGTATGATAAATATGAATTGTCTCTCTCATCTTCCCTACTCCTCTTTTTTAAAATAGCCCATCAATAATGGAGCGTATACCTAATAATAACAGCACAATTCTTAGTACAAAAACAAGTGTATCGGAATTTAATTTTTTATTTAATTTTGCACCGACTTTTGCACCAATATACGCTGCAGGAATTACCGGAATCGTATAAAGCCAAGGTACATTCCCAAGGGATACATGCGTGATTGAATTGACAATCGCCGATAAGAACACCATGAACATCGATGTTCCAACCGCAACATGCGGGGGAAACAAGAATAACAAGATCATGGCTGGTACAATAATCGATCCTCCACCGATACCAAACAGACCGGAAGCAAAGCCAACTCCAAATGTTAACAGCAAGGCAAACCAAATGGGATACCCATACACATAGGTATCTGTCTTATCTTGAAAAGTTCGCTTCTTCCCATTTTCCACAAACCATCTCACCGGTTTTAAACGATCCCGGACTAATAAAAGTGTCGATAAAACAATTAGTAAAATACCAAAATATAAGTTAAAAGAAGGTAAATCTAGCCCCTTATTCACCCATGCCCCGAGAATTGTCCCAGGAATACTTCCGATGAAAAAAATAAACCCACTTCTAAAATCCACTGTCTTCGTTTTCATATACGAAAGCGTAGAAGAAAGACCCGTAAAAATCATCATAATAACAGAAAGTCCCACAACACTCTGTGGAGTAATATTAGGAATTAATGCAAGTGTCGTCCCAAAAAACAACACTGCTGGAACTAAAATAACCCCTCCACCTAAACCTACTAACGCCCCAACTATTCCAGAGAACAGCCCAGCGATTACTAATAATATCCACTCCATTATATCCCACCTTCAAATAAGTCTAATTGTTTCGGAGCAAGTCCTTCAAATTCAATATGAAGCAACTGTTGGAAAGCTTTCGCATTTTTCGCTGCATGGCCTCCAGAATTATTATTAAATAGAACCACTACTTCTTTAGCTTGTTTCTGTAACTGCTCCACTATCTTCTGAATATATGCAAGCTCTTCTTTATTATAATCATACAAATAGCGTACTTCCCGCCATTTTTCATTATTGCCCGGGTTGATCCAACCATATGTATTTCGACCATGTAAACGTACAAGCACTTTATCAGTAATGGCGATCGGTATTAATGGAACAGAACCATCTCCTACTTGTGGCTCATCGCACACAGTATGGTGGAGATGATGATTTTTCAAAAAATCAAGCGTTCCTTCTTGAAATGTAGACGAGTACCAAGATTGATGGCGAAATTCTATAGCTAGCTCGAAATCTCTCAATTTCTCTTTCACTCGAAGTATGTACTCCACGTTTTCTTTCACACATATAAACCAAGGAGGAAATTGCACTAACACCATCGAAAGTTTTCCAGCTTCTTTAAACGGCTGAATAGACTCTCGATATCGCTCGAACATCTCATCCATCGATTCATAATGAGACTCCCCGCGTAAATGACCCGTTATTTCTTGATACGCTTTTACAACAAATTGAAAATTATCAGGTGTTTCTTTGATCCATTTCAACGTATTTTTAAATGGTGGAATCGCATAAAAAGAAGTGTCTAATTCAACCACTGGAAAATGTGCACTGTAATCTTGTAACTTCTCTTTAGCCGTTGATACGTATAAGTCAGGATGATCCCCCCAGCCGGTTAGACCAATTTTAATCATTTGCTCACCTCTCTAACTATTTATTAATATCATATCACTGGTTATAGCCGAGTTACAGTGAAATGAAATGTGATTTCAATTACATAAATACTTTTTTTAAAACTCTTCTTTTGATAGATTTCTATCATACCGGGATTAAAACTAGAATAGTATTGTTACAGAGTCCAATAATTTTACTATGGAAGGAGAAACGGATGCCGGAATATCATCAACAATCATCGCAGGAAGTTATGAAGACATTGGATGTGACAAATCAAGGATTAAATGATTATGATGTCCAAAAAAGACAAGAAGAATTCGGCTATAACAAATTGATGGAGGGAAAAAGGACAAGTACATTAGCCGTTTTCTTTGGTCAATTTAAAGATTTACTAGTAATCATTTTAATGATTGCCGCCTTCATATCTTTTCTATTAGGAGAAGTAGAAAGCACGATTGTCATACTGATTGTCATTATTTTAAACGCAATCCTAGGGACCGTACAACACGTAAAAGCGGAGCAGTCATTGGACAACCTAAAAGCACTATCCACCCCCATTGCCAAAGTGTTACGAAACAATCAACTAGTTGAGATACCTTCAGTAGATATAGTCGTTGGGGATCTTCTTTATTTGGACGCTGGGGACTATATAAATGCAGATGGTAGATTAATAGAAAGCTATAACCTGCATATAAATGAAAGTTCGCTAACAGGCGAATCACTTTCAGTAGAGAAAAATTCTGCAGCCATCAAAAAAGATAATATAATGACGGCTGATAAAAAAAATATGGTTTTCACAGGAAGCTTTGTTACCAATGGACGTGGAATTGTCATTGTTACGGCTATTGGAATGGAAACAGAAATCGGAAAAATCGCCAATTTACTCGATACCGCCAAGGAGAAGAAAACGCCACTACAAGTTAGCCTCGATCATTTCGGAGGAAATTTAGCTTTAGGCATTACAATGATCTGTTTAGCTATTTTTACAATCGATCTATTTCGAGGACGTGAACTCGTAGATTCCTTTATGTTTGCAGTAGCGCTTGCAGTTGCAGCTATTCCAGAAGCATTAAGTTCAATAGTTACCATCGTACTAGCTTTTGGAACACACAAAATGGCCAAGGAAAATGCCATAATACGAAAGCTTTATGCCGTTGAAAGCTTGGGAAGTGTATCCGTTATTTGTTCCGATAAAACGGGAACATTAACTGAAAATAAAATGACTGTTCAACAAGTGTACGTCGACCAAAAAGTCATCCCACATGACCAAATCCAAACAAAAAATACAATAGAAAGAAATCTTCTCCTAATGGGATTATTATGTAATAACGCTTCCCTGACAGTTCAGAAAGAAATCGGGGACCCTACTGAAATTGCGCTCGTAAAATTAGGAAATCAACACGATCTAGACGCATTAAACATAAGAGAACATAACTTAAGAATAGCCGAAATTCCTTTTGATTCGGATAGAAAACTTATGAGCACAGTGAATCGCCTTAATCATCAAAATGTCATGATTACAAAGGGCGCATTGGACGTGCTTCTACCTAAAACGATAAAAATCCTTACTTCTGAAGGTATAGAAGATATAACAGAAGCAAATCGAAGAAAAATTGAAGAAGTGAATCATACCTTTTCTATAAATGGTTTAAGAGTGCTCGCAATTGCTTACAAGGAAATAAAGCAAAGCACTGCAATTGGTGTGAAAGACGAAAATGATTTAATCTTTGCCGGATTAATAGCAATGATGGATCCTCCTAGAAAAGAGTCCAAAGCTGCAGTTGAAAGCTGTATTAACGCAGGTATTAAACCAGTAATGATAACAGGAGACCATAAAATAACTGCAATTTCTATTGCTAAGCAAATTGGGATTTTACAAGACCCGTCTGAAGCAATGGAAGGATATGAAATTGAACAATTATCCGATAGTCAGCTACAAGAAAGAGTTCAAGATATCTCCGTCTATGCCCGAGTAACACCAGAGCATAAAATTCGTATCGTAAAAGCGTGGCAAGAAAAAGGAAATGTCGTCGCCATGACCGGAGATGGTGTCAATGATGGTCCTGCTTTAAAACAAGCTGATATCGGTGTCGCTATGGGAATAACCGGAACCGAAGTAGCAAAAGATGCATCGTCGATGGTCTTAACAGATGATAATTTTTCAACAATTGTCAAAGCGATTTCGAATGGAAGAAGTCTTTATACGAATATCAAAAATGCGATTCTATTTTTATTATCAGGGAATGCCGGTGCTATTTTTGTTGTGTTGTATGCTACCATTTTAGGCCTACCACTCCCTTTTGCACCCGTACATCTACTATTTATAAACTTGCTTACCGATAGTTTACCTGCAATCGCAATAGGTTTAGAGCCACAAAGTAAAAATGCGATGAAGGACAAGCCTAGAGATATTCGCATGCCATTATTAAATAAAAAGTTTACAACGCAAGTGATAGTCGAAGGTTTATTGATCGCATTTGCTACTATTATTGCTTTTCGAATGGGATTGCAGACGGGTGATACGCTAACTGCAATGACAATGGCATTTACAACATTGTGTTTGTCTAGATTAATACATGGCTTTAACTCCCGTTCCAAAGAATCGATTTTCAAAATTGGTGTATTTTCGAATAAGTATACGTGGCTAGCATTCTTAATAGGGGTTTTATGTTTACATTTGGTCTTGTTTATCCCGACGCTATCAGATATGTTTGATGTCGCAACATTGAATAGAGTTCAATTGGTATTTATCTATGCATTAGCCACTATGCCCTTTATAGTTAATCAGTGGTATAAATTATTGTTTGTGAGAAGTAAATAAATAACGTCCCTACTATGTTAAATAGATAGACAATAAAGTTAACGCAAAAAGGAGACGAACTATAAAGTTCGCCTCCTTTTACGATTGGTTATAATTGATTAACCAATCGATCCTTCCATTTCGAATTTGATTAAACGGTTCATCTCAACCGCATATTCCATTGGAAGTTCTTTTGTGAATGGCTCGATAAAGCCCATTACGATCATTTCTGTTGCTTCTTCTTCACTTAATCCACGACTCATCAAGTAGAATAATTGTTCTTCTGATACTTTAGAAACTTTCGCTTCATGTTCAAGAGAAATATTATCATTCAAGATTTCGTTGTATGGAATTGTATCCGAAGTAGATTGGTTATCCATGATTAATGTATCACATTCGATGTTCGCACGTGCACCTGTTGCCTTACGTCCAAAGTGTACGATACCACGGTATGTTACTTTACCACCTTGTTTGGAAATAGATTTCGAAACAATAGTAGATGACGTATTTGGAGCTAAGTGCATCATTTTCGCACCAGCATCTTGGTGTTGACCTTTACCAGCAATTGCGATTGAAAGTGTCATACCACGAGCACCTTCTCCTTTTAGGATACATGCTGGATATTTCATTGTTAATTTTGAACCGATGTTGCCATCAATCCATTCCATTGTTCCGTTTTCTTCCACAACTGTACGTTTTGTAACAAGGTTGTATACGTTATTCGCCCAGTTTTGAATTGTTGTGTAACGGCAATATGCATCTTTTTTAACAATAATTTCAACTACCGCAGAGTGCAGTGAGTTTGTTGTATAAACAGGAGCTGTACATCCTTCTACGTAATGTACAGAAGCACCCTCATCTACAATAATTAGTGTACGTTCGAATTGACCCATGTTTTCCGAGTTAATACGGAAGTACGCTTGTAGAGGTGTATCCACTTTTATGCCTGGTGGTACATAGATAAATGATCCACCTGACCATACAGCTGAGTTAAGTGCTGAGAACTTGTTATCCGATGAAGGAATGACAGTACCCCAGTATTTTTTGAAAATATCTTCATTTTCACGAAGTGCTGAGTCTGTATCTTTAAATACAATCCCCATATCTTCTAATTCTTGTTTCATGTTGTGGTAAACAACTTCTGATTCATACTGTGCAGAAACACCAGCAAGGTATTTTTGCTCTGCTTCCGGGATACCTAGTTTATCAAATGTTGCTTTGATTTCTTCTGGTACTTCATCCCATGATTTTTGTGTAGCTTCCGATGGTTTTACATAGTAAGTAATTTCATCAAAATCAAGTGAACCTAAATCTCCGCCCCATTGTGGCATTGGTTTAGAATAGAAAATTTCCAACGCTTTTAAACGATAATCCAACATCCATTGTGGTTCATTTTTCATACGTGAAATTTCTTCCACGATATCTTTTGTCAAACCACGTTTTGAACGGAAAATGGATACGTCTTTATCGTGGAAACCATATTTATAATCACCAATTTCAGGCATTTTTTTTGCCATTGTAATTCCTCCGTTCTACTTTTATTGCTGTTCTTCTGAAACGCCTTTTTCCATTGCTTTCCACGCAAGTGTGGCACACTTAATACGCGCGGGAAACTTGGCTACACCGTTTAATGCTTCGATATCACCGAGGTCAATAGAATCATCGTATTCTTTCCCAAGCATCATATCAGAAAAGATATGGGATAATTGAAGTGCTTCATCAATTTTCTTTCCTTTTATCGCCTGTGTCATCATGGATGCAGATGACATGGAAATAGAACAACCTTCCCCGTCAAACTTGGCATTTTGAACGATGCCATCTTCCACTTGAAGTGTTAGATGAATGCGGTCACCGCAAGTCGGGTTATTCATATCAATTGTCAATGCGCCTTCCTCAATACTACCTTTATTGCGAGGATTTTTATAATGGTCCATTATTACTTGTCGATATAGTTGATCTAAATTAGAAGACATCGCTAAAATACTCCTTTGCAGTACGCAGTCCAGCTACAAGTCTGTCAATATCTTCCTCTGTATTATAAAGATAAAAACTTGCTCTCGCAGTTGCCGTACATTGTAACCATTTCATCAAAGGCTGTGCACAATGATGACCTGCACGAACTGCAACACCATTCATATCAAGCACAGTTGCAACATCATGTGGATGCACATCATCCAAGTTAAATGTTACGATTCCTGCACGTTTAGATGGGTCTACAGGTCCGTAAATAGTCAAACCATTTATGGTAGACATTTTCTCCATTGCAATCGCAGCAAGTTCATGCTCATGTTTTTCAATTTCATCTAATCCAATCTCTTCCAAGAAATCAATTGCAGCTGCAAGACCAATCGCACCAGCAATGATTGGTGTGCCTCCTTCAAATTTCCAAGGAAGCTCTTTCCATGTAGATTCATACAAACCTACAAAGTCGATCATTTCTCCACCGAATTCAATTGGTTCCATTTTTTCTAGCAAATCTTGTTTTCCGTAAAGTACACCGATACCAGTAGGACCACACATTTTATGACCAGAAAAGGCAAGGAAATCACAGTCCAAGTTTTGAACATCTAACTTTAAGTGCGGTGCTGCTTGAGCTCCATCCACAACCATAATAGCTCCATGCTCATGTGCAATTTGGGTGATTTCTTTAATTGGGTTCATCGTACCAAGTACGTTTGAAACGTAGACAATCGATACGATTTTCGTTTTATCCGTAATGGTTGCACGGACTTTTTCCAACGATAATGTCCCATCAGCTTCTAAGTCGATATATTTTAGTGTAGCACCAGTTTCTTTAGCAAGTTGTTGCCAAGGAATGATATTCGAATGGTGTTCCATATGCGTAATAACAATTTCATCGCCTTCTTTTACATTTGCACGGCCGTAGCTTTGTGCAACTGTATTAAGAGAAGTCGTTGTACCACGAGTGAAAATAATTTCTTGTGTAGATTTAGCATTGATGAATTTACGAACTTTTTCACGTGCTCCTTCATAGCTTTCCGTCGCACGGTTACCTAGTGTATGAACACCACGATGTACATTCGAGTTTTCGAATTCATAATAGTTTTTAATCGCTTCAATAACTTGTATTGGCTTTTGAGAAGTGGCTCCACTGTCCAGATAAACAAGTGGATGTCCATTAATCTCTTGATTTAATATGGGAAAATAGCTTCGAATCTCTTTACTGAGCATTAGCGAACTTTCCTTTCAATAACCTCCGTCAGCTGTTTCTTCACGCCTTCGATAGGTAATTCGTTTACTACTGGAGCAAGGAATCCATGAATTACTAGACGCTCTGCTTCGTGTTTAGAAATACCACGGCTCATTAAATAGTACAACTGAAGTGGATCTACTCGGCCAACAGAAGCTGCGTGACCTGCTGTTACATCATCTTCATCGATTAAAAGAATTGGGTTTGCATCCCCACGAGCTTTTTCACTTAACATAAGTACACGAGATGTTTGTTCTGCATTCGATTTTGTCGCACCAAATTCAATTTTCCCGATACCATTGAAAATGGAAGAAGCTTCATCTTTCATCACACCGTGTTTCAAGATTTGTCCTTCTGTATGTTTGCCCCAATGGATTACTTTTGTTGTAAAGTTTTGTTTTTGTTTCCCACGACCTACAACAACCATTTTCACGTGGCCTTCTGAATTATCTCCAACTAAATGTGTAACATTTTCAGAAATTGTATCGCTGTCGTTCATCATTCCAAGTGCCCATTCAAGCACTGCATCACGACTAGTTACCCCACGGCGGTTTACATAAGTAGTAAATCCTTCTGCTAATACATCTACAGTTCCAAATGTAACTTTTGCGTTATCTTTGACAATTACTTCTGAAATGATATTCGCTTGACCATTTGCATGTTCAACTGTTGATAAATAATTTTCCACGTAAGTTACAACACTGTTTTCTTCTGCAACAAGTAATGTATGGTTGAATAGAGATGCTGAATCATTATCATGTAAATAAATTACTTGAATTGGCTCTTCTACTACTACATTTTTCGGTACGTATACAAATACACCACCGTTTAAAAGAGCTGCATGAAGTGCAGTAAGTTTGTGTTCATTTACTTTTACGCCATCAGTCATCAAGTATTTTTGAACAAGATCACTATGTTCGCGAAGGGCAGTGTAAATATCAGTTAAAATGACACCTTTTGCTTGTAAAGCTTCTGATAAAGAAGTAAATGCAGGTGTGTTGTTATGTTGAATATAGATGTTTTTTTGCTCTTCTGCATTCACAAGTGCCTTTACTTCTTCCGGAAGTTCATCTAAAGAAGCGTATACACTACTTTCTACAGTATGTGTAGGAAATTCAGTGAAATTCCAATTTGTAATTTTTGTTTTATCTGGTGTTGGCATTGGAAGTGTTTCAAGTTCACCAAATGCTTTTAGACGAAGTTCCGTCATCCAGCTTGGCTCTTGTTTACCTTCTGAAAAGGAGCGGATATCTTGCTCGGTTAATGCCAGTTTTGTTTCAACCGTCATGTTTATTCGTCCCCTTTCTTATGCTTCTTGTCCAACTGTCTCGTCTTCAATTCCTAACTCTTCTTTAATCCAATCATAGCCTTGAGCTTCTAATTTTTGTGCAAGCTCAGGACCACCAGATTTTACTACGCGACCTTGCATCATTACGTGTACGTAGTCTGGAGTAATATAGTTAAGCAGACGTTGGTAGTGAGTGATTACAAGACTTCCGAAACCTTCTCCACGCATTTCATTGATTCCTTTAGAAACAACTTTAAGCGCATCGATATCAAGTCCAGAGTCAATCTCGTCCAGGATAGCGAATTTTGGTTGTAACATCATTAATTGAAGAATTTCATTACGTTTTTTCTCTCCGCCTGAGAATCCTTCATTTAAATAACGTTGTGCCATATCAACGTCCATTTCTAAAAATTCCATTTTGCTATCTAATTCACGGATGAATTTCATCAATGAAATTTCTTCACCTTCAGGGCGGCGGGAGTTAATTGCTGAACGTAAGAAATCTGCATTTGTTACTCCAGTAATTTCACTTGGGTATTGCATTGCTAAGAACAGACCCGCTTGTGCGCGCTCGTCCACTTCCATTGCCAATACATCTTCTCCGTCTAATTCAACTGAACCAGATGTTACTTCATATTTAGGGTGACCCATAATAGCAGATGCTAAAGTTGATTTCCCAGTACCATTTGGACCCATGACTGCGTGAATTTCATTTGTATTAATCGTTAAATTAACACCTTTAAGTATCTCTTTACCGTCGATTGCAACGTGTAAATCCTTAATCACTAAAGTTGACATTGAATAACCTCCATTAAGTAACTATGAATGTGTAACCATTCTAATTTATTATCATTCTAATCTTAACCCAAACTGATGTCTCTGGCAAATCTTTTGAAACAGTTTCAAATTTAATATATAAAACATACAAAGTTGTTGATATCTAGCCCATTTCTCTTAATCTTTTTGTTAAATTGGAATAAGTTGATATTTTCAATACGACTTTCCAATTGAGAATCGATTTCACTATGCAAATAGTGTTAATGAAAAAAATCCACGAAGCACATGTCTTCATGGATTTAATCATATTAGCCTTTAAAGGCTTGGGCATCAATTTTAGCAACAACTTGAACACTTTTCTCGTAATCTCGTTGTCTTCTTTTTTCGACTTTCATTCGCAAAGTTTGGCTGTTTCGTAATTCGTCGTATCCGAATCCGTGCACTCCTCTAAATGCGTGGTCCATCTGCTCCGTATAAGGTAAGCCTTCTGAACTGATAGTGAATCATCCCTTTCGATTTTTTACACCTACATTATGGTACATACCCATGTGCATGTATGTTAAACATTTATTTTTCTTTTGAAAACCTATCGATGGTCATAGAAATATAATTAACTATTGTAGTAATAGTAGTTTACGCATGGATAAGCCTACTTAATGAACGCATAAAAAAACATAAATGGTCTCTATATGTATCTTATTTTCGAAGTAACAGGAGAGATGAACAGTATAGGGATACGGCGACGTAATGAGTTGAATGAGGTGTCCGCTGGGATTTTCGCTGCAGGTCGGACGCTTTCCATGGGGTGAGTGATGAGCCTTCACCGCCGCTAGCGCGTACGATGTGAAGTCTCATCTTGCTCACTTGATCCCATTGGAGTCGCCGCCCTGCAGCGAAAATCCATGGGAATTGCTACCTAATTTAGTGTCGATACATATCAGAGATTAAATTAATCCATTCGACTACGTAATGTTTAGAAAATGCGGTTTCCAAATAAAGGGCACATCTTTTAGAATAAAGTTCTTTTCTATCACCCAGTTATTGGAATAAATCCTTATTATCTCAATCTAAGTCGACTTGCTATTTTAAAAAATGGTTGCTTTCCATGAAGAGTTGATTGTCCAAATCCATTTAATGGAAATATATATTTGGAAAACTGTATAGAATTTTGGTTTTTAGCGAGTCGGCACTAATAAGCGAGCATTTTCTGTTGATTTTCGATGTTGGCGGCGACTCCTGCCGGATGAGTGGGCAAATGAGACATCCCAACGTACGCCTAAGGGCGGCGGGGATGGCTCATCGCTCACCCGGCGGAAAGCGTCGACAGCAGCGAAAATCATAGTGGCCACCTTATAAGGTTCTTTACGTCGCAGTATCCCTATATAGTGACATACTATCCACTTTATATTTCCCTAAAGAATAAAAAAAGCAGGCACTTTATACGCGTGCCCGCTTGATCATTTCACTTATTCGTTTACTGGTACGATTGAGCCGCCCCACTCTTTTTGGATGAAGTCTTGGATTTCTTGTGAGTGTAATGCGTCTACTAATGCTTTGATGTTTTCATTATTTTCGTTACCAGCTTTTGTTGCAATAATATTTACGTATGGTGAATCGGAGTTTTCAATTGCGATAGAGTCTTCGATTGGATTTAACCCTGCATCAATTGCATAGTTTGAGTTAATAAGTAATGCATCACCTTCGTTATTTTCGTACAATTGAACCATTAAAGCAGATTCGTAGTTAGGATCAAATTGAAGATTTTTTGGATTGTCTACAATATCAGATATTTCAGCAGTTGTTTTATTTACTCCTTCTGCTAATGTGATTAATCCTGCATTTTCAAGCATCGCTAAAACACGACCATGGTCTGGAACTGAGTTACTCATTAAAATTGTAGCGCCTTCTGGAAGTTCTTCAATAGAACCATATTTTTTAGAATATAATCCGATAGGTTCGATATGAATTCCGCCAGCGTTTACAAAATCATAACCAAATGTAGCAATTTGATCCTCTAGGTACGGAACATGTTGAAAATAGTTTGCATCTAGCTCATCAGATTCTAAATCTTTATTTGGTAATACGTAGTCTTGATAAGATTCTATAACTAATTCAATTCCCTGTTCTTCCAAGATTGGTTTTACTTCTTCTAAAATCTCAGCATGTGGTGTGTTAGAAGCACCTACTACTAATTTGCTGCTATCGTCATCCCCACAAGCCGCAAGTGTTAATGCACTTACCGATAATAATGCTCCAGCTAAAAATTTCTTCATCTGTATTCTCTCCTTCTATTTTCCCCATTTTTATATGTGATCGGGTAAACCCGGAAACACCTTTATCGTTTGTCTATTTTCGTAGTAATCATATCGCCAATCCATTGAATAATAAATACAAGGATCAGTATTAAAATCGTGGACATTAATGTAACATCCGTTCTACTGCGTTGGAAACCATCTAGAAAAGCGAGTGTTCCTAGACCGCCAGCACCAATTATTCCCGCCATTGCCGTATATCCGACGAGTGAAATACAAGTGACTGTAATCCCAGAAACTAAAGCTGGCATCGATTCAGGAAGTAAAACCTTCCATATAATAGTAGAGGTTTTGGCACCCATTGATTTTGCCGCTTCTAAAACTCCTTTATCGATTTCTCGTAGACCGATTAACACCATACGTGCATAGAATGGAGCAGCTCCAATGACAAGAGCTGGAAAAGCAGCATTTGGACCACGCATTGTACCAACTAAAAATATCGTTATAGGAATTAATAATATGATTAAAATAATAAACGGAATAGACCTGAAAATATTAACAAAAGCACCTGTCAACCAGTTGGCTAGCTTATTTGCCCATGCTTGATGTGGACTTGTTAAAAATAATAAGAGCCCAAGTGCTAAACCAAAAATGGCAGTTAATATAGTGGAGACTGCTGTCATATATAATGTTTCTAGTGCTGCTTCCCACATTTTAGGCCAATCAACATTCGGAAAAAGCGTATTAATCATTGTTGATCACCTCTGTACTTACTTTCTGTTCATGTATAAATCGAATCGCTTCATCGACCGCTTTTGCATCTCCATCTATTTGGAGAATTAGCGTACCAAATGCACCACTTTTTGTATGTGAAATATTTCCTTGAACGATATTTACTTCTAGCTCAAATTGTTTGATGAGTCTTGAAAGAATTGGTTGCTCGGTCTGTTCTCCGACGAAAACGAGTTTGATTAACTTGCCATTGGGATATAGATCTACTAAATTTTGTATCGTCTGCTGCGCTTGTCCTACTTCTGATACTTGTGATAAGAATCGTTTTGTAATTGGTTGTTCTGGGTTTTGGAAAACTTCTAACACGTCGCCTTCTTCAACAACACGCCCGCCTTCCATTACTGCCACTCGATTGCAGATCTTTTGAATGACTTGCATTTCGTGTGTGATTAACACAATCGTTAAACCTAGTTTTTCATTAATGCTAACTAATAAATCTAAAATAGCATCCGTTGTTTCTGGATCGAGTGCAGATGTTGCTTCATCACAGAGTAACACTTCTGGACGATTTGCTAAGGCACGTGCAATGCCTACACGCTGTTTCTGCCCCCCTGATAGCTGAGAAGGATAATAATTCCCTCTTCCTTCAAGCCCAACAAGTTCTATCAATTCATTCACACGGGCCGTTCGCTGATCCTTTGGTACTCCAGCAATTTCAAGTGGGAAAGCAATATTTTCTGCAATTGTTCTGGACCATAACAAGTTAAAATGTTGGAAAATCATACTTACTTTATGTCGAACTTGACGAAGCTTATCCTCATTTATTGAAGTGATTTCTTTTTCATTTACTATTATTTGTCCAGCAGTTGGTTTCTCTAATCCATTGAGTAACCGGATTAATGTACTTTTTCCGGCACCACTATATCCAATAATGCCGAAAATTTCGCCTTGCTTTATGTCAAGATTTACATCATCCACAGCAATTATCGTACCTTGTTTCGTTTGGAACTTCTTCGAAACTTCTTTTAAACTAATCATGTAAATCTCACCTTTCCTTTAACAGTAAAAAATCCCTTCTGCAAAAGAGCAGAAGGGAAGTAAGTTTTCTATCTAAATAGAACTTATCCATTCTCTCATTTCCCAAAGCATTAGCTTTGTGTGATTTGGCACCATTTCATTTACATGACGGTTGCCGGGCTTCGTAGGGCACTTCCCTCCACCACTCTTAATAAGAGTAACACTATTTGATTTTATTGCTCAGTAAAACGTATATTATCATATAACCAATTCATCGTCAATACTTTTTATTGTTTCAACTAGAAAAGGAACGGATTGAAAAGCGTATATTTTTTTGTATACGTGTCCTTTTTTAGCAATCAACAGGCAAGGAACACTTTCAATTTCATAATCCATTGCTAGGCTTTCTAAATAATTTATATTTGCTTGACCTATTGGATTTGGTACTAATTCATTGATCACTTGCATCATCTTATTTGCTACCATGCAAGTACCGCACATCGGTGTATAAAGATAAAATAGCGAAAGCTGTCCGTCCTTTTTATGGTGCTCCCACTGTTCTCGCGTCCATTCATTCACAACACATCATCCTAAAGTAAAAATTCTTTTTTCACCTTAATATTAACACGTTTCAATATAGAAGCCAAAACTTTGAAAGGGGTGTTGGCCACTTCACAGTACATTGGATTTGTGTATAGATGTATTGCTTCTGGATATTCTTTTCGGACGATGGATCGAATTTGTTCGCCAGATTTATCCGCATCCAAAAATGCATAGATGGGAAAATCATCATATGGGCTTAAAATTTCTTCTAGTTTTACGTTCGAGATCGTACCATTCGTACAAATAATTTCTGGGGATTCATCAAGAAGTCGTAAAAGTTGGAGCTTATCCGACCTTCCTTCAACGAGAATTACTTTTTCACTAAAAACATTAGCCAATTAGCTTCTCTCCCTAATTATATCGTTAACATAGTATATGAAAAAAACGCCGACAATTAACCGGCGTTTTGATTATTATTCTGAAATTAATTCTTCGTATTTTTCCGCAGACAATAAACCATCAATTTCTGAAGCATCTGATGGTTCTACAACGATCATCCATGCATTTTCATACGGAGATTCGTTTACAAATTCAGGGCTATCTTCTAGTTCACTATTTACTTCTACAACTTTTCCACTTATTGGAGCATAAAGTTCTGAAACAGTTTTTACTGATTCTACACTACCGAATGGATCTCCCGCTTTAATATCGTCTCCCACTTGTGGAAGCTCAACAAACACGATATCTCCTAGCTCAGATTGTGCAAAATGCGTAATACCAATACGCGCATTTCCACCTTCTGTTTTTACCCATTCATGTTCTTCTGAATATTTCAATTCTTTTGGTGTGCTCATAATTATACCCCTCTCAAATAAGTTATATATTCACTTATAATATTCACATATTTTTATTGTAAAAACAAGCTACTTTAGTTGTTTGTCCAAATATGTTCAAACTCTTCTTCTTTGAAACCAAGAGTCAAATGCTTACCATCAAAGACAAGTGGTCTTTTTACAAGCATTCCATCCGATACTAGCGTTTCAATTTGTTCTTCTTCCGTCATATTTGGTAGTTTATCCTTTAATTGCAACTCTCTATATTTCGTGCCACTTGTATTAAAAAGTTTTTTTAATTCCAAGCCACTCGCAGAAAGCATCTCTTTTATAAGTTCCTTAGAAGGAGGTGTTTCCACAATATGATGTTGAACAAACTCTACATCATGGTTTTTTAACCATTTACTTGCTTTATTACATGTACTACATTTAGGATATCCAAAAAATTGAATTGTCATTACTTCTCACCTTTTTCTATTTATCATATCAAAAAATACAGGGAACCGCACTACGGTTCCCTGTATTTTTATAGTGAGCTAATTAGACAACATATTTCTCCGCGTCTATTAATTTAACAGAAGCTTCGCGTTTTTTTGTAATAACATTATATGGAGTATAACGTGTTAGTTTACGAAGCGCAGAAAGCATCATGCGTAATGTATCGCCTTCTACAGAAGCGATTAACGTTTCTTTCGCAGCTTTTTCAACCTCATCGAATGCTTCTTGGCAGAAAATTTGTGTATAAAGCAATTTTTGGTTTGCTTTTTCTGCTCCGTCACGGCCAATTGCTTTTTCTGTACGTAGAACAGCAGATTCCATTGCGAATAAGTTATTAGCGATATTTGCAATGTTTACTAAAACTTCTTGTTCTGCCTCTAACTTTGTACCGAAACGTTGTGCGGCAAGACCTGCAGCTAGTAAACCAATTTTCTTTGCATTTGCTACTAAAACTTTTTCTTGTTCTAGTGGCGCATCACTTACTTCTTCCGGCATCATCATCAGTAACTCTTCTTGCAGGCTTTGTGCTTTTTGAAGTAGTGGCAATTCGCCTTTCATTGCTTTTTTCAAGAAAGTCCCTGGAACGATCAATCGATTAATTTCATTTGTTCCTTCGAAAATGCGGTTAATACGAGAGTCACGATAAATGCGTTCCACTTCGTATTCTTGCATGAAGCCATATCCGCCATGTAACTGAACAGCTTCATCTGCGATATAATCCAATACTTCTGAGCCTACGACTTTATTAATCGAACATTCAATTGCATATTCTGCGATAGATGCTGCAATTGCTTTTCCGTCCTTTTGTTCTTCAGCACTCAACTGACTCATACGGTCCTCAAAATAGCCAACAGTACGGTAGATTAAGCTTTCTGTTGCATATAATTTCGATGCCATTGTCGCTAATTTTTGTTTCGTCAAATTAAAAGAAGAGATAGGTGTTTTGAATTGTTGACGCTGATTCGCATAAGAAATCGCTAATTCCAATGCACGTTTTGAACCTCCAACAGTTCCAACTCCCAATTTGTAACGGCCAATATTTAAAATATTGAACGCAATGACATGACCTCGACCAATTTCACCAAGTAAGTTTTCTACCGGCACTTGCGCATCTTGTAAAATAAGCGTACGAGTCGAAGATGATTTAATGCCCATTTTCTTTTCTTCCGCTCCAACGGATACGCCTGGGAATGTTCTTTCTACGATGAATGCAGTGAATTTATCCCCATCCACTTTTGCGTAAACAACAAATACATCTGCAAAACCTGCATTTGTAATCCATTGCTTTTCACCGTTTAAAATATAGTGCGTCCCTTCTGCATTTAACCTTGCATTAGTTTTCGCTCCTAGTGCATCTGAACCTGAACCTGGCTCTGTAAGTGCATATGCAGAGATTTTCGCACCAGAAGCAGAGTTTGGTAAGTATTTTTGTTTTTGTTCTTCATTACCAAAAAGGACGATTGGTAATGTTCCGATCCCTACATGAGCACCATGTGTAATTGAAAAACCACCTGCTACAGATAATTTCTCCGCAATTAATGCAGAAGAAATTTTATCTAATGCAATCCCGCCATACTCTTCTGGAATATCCGCTGCAAGTAAGCCAAGATCACCTGCTGATTTAAGTAATCGAACCGAATGCTCAAACTCATGATTTTCCAGTTTTTCTACGACAGGTAATACTTCATTTTTAACATAATCCTCCGCAGTTTTCGCAATCATTTTTTGTTCATCTGTAAAATCCTCTGGTGTGAAAATACGGCTTGCATCCACATCTTCTACTAAAAAGCTTCCACCTTTAATAACTTCCTTTACTTCCGCCATGTTCATTTCCCCCTATTATTTTGTAATCAAATTCGCCTCGTCGTATTTGCTCCTGCGCAAGCTCGTCGCAGAAAACATTGCACTCAGATTTTTATCGAGCTTGCTCGATAAATTCCTCTAAAAATCTGTGGCATCCGCCGGAGGCTATAACTTCATTCAGCAGTCATTTTTTGCTGAATGAAGTTATAAAAGTTCAAAAACGCCTGCTGCTCCCATTCCCCCGCCAATACACATCGTTACAACTCCAAATTGTTTTCCTTGTCGTTTAAGCTCGCTCATCATTTTTAATGTCAAGATCGTTCCAGTTGCCCCTAGTGGATGTCCGAGTGCAATCGCTCCACCGTTTACATTCACTTTGTCGATATCAATGCCTAAGTGACGTACAACTTGGATAGATTGCGAAGCGAATGCTTCATTGATTTCCCAAACGTCGATGTCTTCAATAGCTAATCCTGCAAGTTTTAATGCTTTTGGAACGGCTACAATCGGACCAATCCCCATTACATCTGGTGCAACCCCGCCCACTGCGAACGAACGGAATTTAGCCATAGGTTTTAAACCTTGTGCTACTGCAACTTCACGATCCATCACAAGTACTGCACCTGCTCCGTCCGAAGTTTGCGAAGCATTACCTGCTGTTACCGATCCACGTACATTAAATGCAGGTCTCAACTTTGCAAGCGTTTCGATCGATGTACCAACTCGAACACCTTCATCCATTTCAAATAAAAGCTTTTTCTCCCCAGCTTTATTATTTTCATCTACAAAATGCTTCACTACTTCTACTGGAACAATTTCATCGTTAAACTTACCAGCAGCAATAGCAGCTGCAGCTAGCTCATGGGAACGAACTGCAAAAGCGTCTTGGTCTGCCCGGCTCACTCCGTATTTGTTGGCCACTTGCTCCGCTGTATGGCCCATTCCCATATAATACTCCGGAGCTGTTTCTGCTAAATATGCATTTGGTCGAATTGTATTCCCCATCATCGGTACCATACTCATCGACTCTATTCCACCTGCAATAATTGCTTCGGAATGCCCGAGCATAATACGCTCTGCTGCATAAGCAATGGATTGCAATCCTGATGAGCAAAAGCGGTTCACTGTTATAGCTGGGGTTGAATCAGGCAGTCCGGCCAAAGCCCCTATATTACGAGCTACATTCATCCCTTGTTCTGCTTCTGGCATGGCGCAGCCTAATATTAAATCATCTATTGGTCCATCATAACCGCCCGCTCTTTTTAAGGTTTCTCTTACTACTAATGCTCCGAAATCATCTGGACGAACAGTAGCCAAAGATCCTTTTTTCGCTTTACCAACTGGTGTTCTTGCACCTGCTACAATAACTGCTTCACGCATGAGTTTTCCTCCTTTATCACCTACGCAACAAACTTAGTTGCGTAATGGCTTACCTTTCACTAACATATGTTGCATTCTTGCTTGCGATTTTGGATCGGCAACTAAACTTAAAAACGCCTCCCGCTCCAGATTCAGTAAGTATTGCTCATCCACTAAAGTACCGTATGGAACTTCTCCACCAGCGATCACATAGGCAAGCTTTTTCGCAATTTTCAAGTCATGCTCACTAATATAGCCAGATAAGAACATGCCTTCAGCACCTAAAAGTAATGTTGCATATCCAGGAGATCCGGTTACCGGAACCTTTTCTCGTAACGGAGCTTTATATCCAGCATTTGCAAGACTTAGTGCGGCTTGTTTTGCATCATACAATTGATGATCCGCATTCACGCTAATACCATCTGCAAAGTTTAAGTAGTTATTTTCAAGCGCTTCTTCCCCAGATGTGGAAACCTTTGCCATCGCAATTGTTTCAAATACTTTATTGGCAACATATTGATAGTCCACTTGAACACCTTTTGGAAGTCCTTTTAAATGCTTCATGTATAACTCTTTGTTTCCCCCACCACTTGGTATTAGACCAACACCTGCTTCCACTAGCCCCATATAGGTTTCTGTCGTTGCTTGAATATGGGCTGCTGGTAAACAAGCTTCTGCACCACCACCAAGTGTCATCCCAAATGGTGCAACCACTACTGGTTTAGAGGAATATTTAATTTTCATCGTTGCATTTTGGAAGCTACGAATAACAAAGTCCAATTCAAATAAATTATCGTCTTGTGCTTCCATCAAAATCATGCCAAGGTTTGCTCCAACACTGAAATTTTTCCCTTGGTTTCCAATCACAAGCCCTTTATAGTTTTTCTCCACTTCCTCAATGGCAAAGTTAATCATTTGTAGTATATCGAGTCCAATTGCATTCGATTTAGAATGGAATTCTAGTAAAGCAATACCGTCTCCTAAATCTATTAAACTAGCACCAGAATTGGATTTAATGACACCATGTTTTTTCTTATAACGTTTCAGATCGATTACTTTTTCATTGAAAGAAACAATTTTGTAGTCATTTCCATCAAAGTAATAAAGATCTCCATTTTCTTCTTTATAAAAGGATTCGAATCCTTTATCTAAAAGCGACTGTACGAATACAGGAATTTCCTTTCCTTCTGCTTTCATCTTTTCCACTGACTCTTTTACACCGATTGCATCCCATAATTCAAATGGTCCTTGCTGCCAGCCGAATCCCCATTTCATCGCTTGATCAATGGATACGATATCGTCGGCAATTTCCCCGTGCAACTGAGCGGAATAAATAAGTGTCGGGCTTAAAATGCTCCAAAGCAGTTCTCCAGTTCGGTCTTTTGCATATGTTAACGTTTTCACTTTTGCCGCTAATCCTTTTTGCTGTTTGGCCATTTCTATCGTTGGCGTATTTAGCTTTTTGACTGGCTCGTATTCTAGTGTTTCCGGATTTAATTCTTTAATTTCTTTACCTTCTTTTAAGAAGAAACCTTGCCCAGTTTTTGCACCAAGCCATTTATTTTCAAGCATTTTATGCATAAATGCAGGTACTTCAAACACTCTCTGCTCTTCTCCAGTTGTTTGGTCATATACGTTTTTCGCAACATGTGCAAACGTGTCTAATCCAACTACGTCTAATGTACGGAATGTCGCAGATTTTGGACGTCCGATTAGTGGTCCAGTAACCGAATCCACTTCCCCTACAGAAAATCCGCGTGCCTGCATTTCTCGAAGTGTTACAAGTAATCCATAGGTGCCAATTCGGTTAGCGATGAAGTTGGGTGTATCTTTTGCTAGTACTACGCCTTTTCCTAAAACGTCTTCACCAAATTGCTTCATATAATCTACTACTTCAGAATCGGTTGTTTTGGCAGGTATCACTTCTAGCAGTTTTAAATAACGTGGTGGATTAAAGAAATGCGTCCCAAGAAAATGCTTTGCAAAATCTTCGGATCGTCCTTCCACCATCGCATTAATACTAATCCCAGAAGTATTAGAGCTAATGATTGTCCCTGTTTTACGTACTGCATCTATTTTTTCATATAAGTTTTTTTTCACATCTAAGTTTTCCACTACTACTTCAATAATCCAGTCAACTTCTTTTAATTTGTCTAAATCGTCTTCTAAGTTCCCAGCAGTAATTAGTTGTGCGTTTTTAGTAGAAGTAAGCGGTGCCGGTTTTTGTTTCAACAATTTTTGTAATGCTGTTTGGGCAAATTTATTTCGAACTGCTGGATGCTCTAATGTTAACCCCTTTGCTTCCTCTTCTTTACTTACTTCTTTTGGCACGATATCTAACAGTAATGTTGGAATACCTATATTCGCTAAGTGAGCTGCAATTCCAGACCCCATTACCCCCGAGCCAAGAACCGCTGCTTTTTTAATTTGAAATGTCACGTGCAAAAGCCTCCCCTTTGTTTTGAATGAATGCTCATTCATTTTGTTGATAAAAAAAATAGAAGTAGTCTCTATGACTATTAGTTTAGAACATTTTTAAAATTTTCGCAATAATAAAATGAATGAAAAGTACATTTTTCTTTCCCCCCTTTTCAAAAGAGTGTAAACTAAAAACAAATCATAGGAGGTTTTTAATATGAACAAAATTACAACTGCAGAACAATTTAACGAAATCATCTCTGGAGACAACGAAGTACTAGTAAAATTCGAAGCTGGCTGGTGCCCAGATTGCCGTCGTATGGAAATGTTCATCGATCCAATTATCGAAAAATATAACCAATATACATGGTATGAAGTAAATCGTGACGAATTACCGGAAATTGCTGAAAAATACGAAGTAATGGGTATTCCTAGCCTTCTTATTTATCAAAATGGCGAGAAAAAAGCACATTTACACAGTGCAAATGCTAAATCCCCTGAACAAGTTACAGAATTCTTAGATGCTCAGAACTAATTAACGCAAATTTACAAAGCCCTTTGAAACATTAAGTTTCAAAGGGCTTTTTACATATAGTAATTTCTTCATTTGAAACTATTGTTTACTTATTTCAGCAGGCGCACTTAATTTGTTCAATATATTCGAAGGGAATTCCCCCTTAAGTATCTTTAAGACTGAATCAGCAGCGAGCATCCCCATCTTAAATCTCGTTTCTACCGTCGCCGATCCTATATGTGGTGTAGTTACAACGTTTGGAAATTTCAATAAGGGATGTTTGACATGAACTGGTTCCTGTTTATAAACGTCTAATCCAGCCCCAGCGATTTCTTTATTCTCCAATGCTTCAACTAAGGCATCTTCATCGACGACAGCACCACGTGATCCATTTACAAAAATAGCATTTTTCTTCATCAACTTAAATTCGGCGGTACCAAACATATTTTTCGTTTCCTCGCTTAGTGGAACCATATTACAAACAAAGTCCGCGCGTTTCAGTAAGTCTTGAAAACTGCAATACTGTGCATCATAATTCGATTCGATTTCCTCGTCGCGACGTCTATTATGATATAAAACTTCCATACCAAAACCAAATTTCGCCCGTGTCGCTATTGCCTTTCCGACACCACCCATTCCAATAATTCCTATCACTTTACCGTGAACATCATGTCCAAACAACTCTTCTCCAATCATTGCATCCCAATTTCCTTGTTTCACATATTCATCCAACTCTGGTATTCTTCTAGCAACAGAAAGAAGTACGCCGAATACTGCATCCGCTACAGTTTCATTTAAAATGTCTGGTGTATTTGTTGCTAAAATATTTCGTTTTGTTAAAATATCTAAATCCAAATTATCATATCCAACCGAAATATTACTTACTACTTTCAACTTTGGACTTTTCTCCAAAATTTCTTCATCTATTTTTAGAGCTGAACCTATCAATGCTACCGTATCTTTCAGATGAGAGATAAATTGCGGATACCTTGTGTCATCTAATTTTTCAAAATAAACGACTTCGCATCTTGTACGTAAATAGTCTAAAACACGCGGATCCACTTTTCTATAAACGATTACTTTTTGCATGATTGGGCCCTCCTAATAATTTGCTTCGCTATTGATGCTTTGAATTAATTCGAAAAAGACTGTTCTACAATTGCTTCACCATAAATACTTGCGAGATGTCTGTTTTGGTAAATCCTTTACCCAGTAAAAAAGGAAGCGTTTTATTAGAATGGTCGAATAAATTATAGGTAGTTCTTTTAAGTGAATCTTGAAAATGCAAACCTTCTTGCAGCACCGCCTGAAGTGCACGCTCCCCTTCCTCATTCTCAGTATTTATAGTAGCCTGAAACAAAGTGACTCCTTCCATTTCTCCCCCATATTGTTGCTTTGTTCTTACTAAGCAAGCAGCGAGAACTTCATTTCCCTTTGTTGCAATAACTGCTTCGCCTCCTACTCTTGGAATAGTATTTGGATCAACTTGCCACGGAACGATGGTGGGAAAGATCCCTGCATTTACCGCTTGTAAGGCGGGAATTCTTTTGAGTGAAAACTCATTTGCAACATTTTCATCAAAAACAAGCTCGCCATCCGCCTCTAGAAAATGCAATGTATCTATTATTTTGTAACCAACTTTTTCGTATAGTTTAATAGCCGGCTGATTAATGGATAAAGCTTCTAATGTTGCAATACCTACATTTTGCTCTTTCAATATATGAAGTGCATTTTCTATAAGTACAGACCCTAGTTTTTTTCCTCTGTACGTTGGAATAATCCCTGTTCCACCATTCCACGCTATTTTCTGACCATCCACTTCCCGGACTCCTTGTAACACAAATCCAATCGGAATATTTTCGTCAATCATAGTAATCGAAAAAGCCGGTGAAAGATTATCATTTCCGAAACGTGCAACAAAAGCATCCAAAGACATTTTCATCGGAATATAATACCCTTCAAACCCATTCGTAAAAAGTTCATGTGCATCTTTAAATGTGATCTGGTCCATCGTTTTAAAAGTAATCATGTCATCCCCCCTTTGAAAAATATGTATATACTGAACATAATGTCATTATATTTTATTCTCAATGTTTTGATAATAGTTTTTACTATACTTTTAAAGTTGCAACTTATCAATGGATGATTTAATTTATACGTAAGCAATTGGCACAAAATAAAAAAGAGTTCTTCCCTATGGATTAGGAAAAACTCTTTATACTAGGAGGTTACATATGCAAACTCAATTACATGTTCAAGGTATTTCTCAATATGATTCTTCCATTCATTCGACCTACCGTGCTTCTGCTTGCGGACCAGTTACTGCGTACGTACTATTAAACTATTTATTGCCAAATGCCAATCCTTTTCAACCGAATGATCTTTATAGAAAATTAGGTGGAACACGTATCGGTTTATTCACCCATCGATTTATTCGGAATATGCGCAAAATACTCGGACCAAATTGGAAAATTAAAAAATGTTCCCTTCATACAGCTTTACAAGAGCTTAAAAAAGGTCGACCAATCGCACTCAAATTCGATAAATACTTTTCCTTACAATGGAATAAAAAATCAACATTCGCCTATCATTGGGTACCCCTTATCGGATATGAAATAGAAAACGACCAACTTGTATTAATCATTCATGACAATGGCGGTCGAAATCGGGAAAGCAAAATTCGCAAAGTTCCTTATTCGCAAAACGCTTCTATATTAACATTCATACAGGTTACACCAACATCTTCCGTTTAGTTTTGAAGCTGTCTTGCTAAAATTGTATAGCCATGCTCATATAAATAATCGAATTTAGTTGATGTAATGTCTTTTACAACCAAGTGATCTAGCTCTGCTTCGATCGGGACATCTCTTCGAATCGTTGCTAGTTCTTTCGATAACTTCAACATTTCTAAATCTGTTTCAATTTTCGTTCGTTGCCCTGCTTTCAATAAATGAAGGGAATCAATCACTGCTTCTACCGTTCCGTATGTTTGCACTAGTTGTAATGCCGTTTTCGGCCCGATTCCTTTTACCCCAGCATAGCCATCACTCGTGTCCCCCATGAATGCTTTTACATCAGGGAATAATAATGGTGAAATCCCATACTCTTCTTTAAAACGAGCTTCATTGTACACATCATAAATCGTAAATCCTTTTTTCGTAAAAGCGATTTCCGTCGACGGATGTAGTAACTGCAATAAATCTTTATCTCCACTTACAATCGTGAACTTCGCATCATCTTGCCATTTATGTGTAATAGAAGCAATGGTATCATCCGCCTCCATTCCAACTATCCCAAAGTTCATCCAGCCTAAATGCTCGGACAAATCTTGTGCCATATCAAATTGGGGAATTAGTTCTTCTGCTGGTTTCGGGCGGTTTGCTTTATATCCATCATATAGTTCATTTCGAAATGTGTGTGCCCCTTTATCCCAACAAACCGCCATATGTGTCGGCTGCATTAAATTTTGAGCAGCTAGTACATGGCGGGCAAATCCTTGGACAGCGTTCGTTGGAATCCCTTTATCATTTTTAAAATAATTTCCAGACATCGCGGTTGCAAAAAATGAGCGAAATAGTAGCGCCATTCCATCTATTACTAATACATGTGGTTTATCTTGGTTCATATTCAACATCCTTTTTCATTGATTAAGACTAGTATAACATGTGTGTGTTGAATCAATAGTATATGGGTATATAAGTAGAAATATAGATACGGAGGATTCCTGAATGAACTTACATAATGGCACACTTTATTGGCCTACAACAACCACCCAGTTTAAACCTCAAAATCGGAAAGAACAACTAGAAATATACGATGTAGTAATCGTAGGTGCTGGTATGTCCGGTTCTTTAACCGCACTTGCTTTAGTGGAAGCCGGGCTATCTGTCGCCATACTAGATAAACGAGAAATGGGGACTGGTAGCACAAGTGCAAATACGGGTTTATTACAGTATTCGAATGATATTATGCTGCATGAATTGATGGACCAAATTGGTGAAAAAGAGGCTGTTCGCTTTTATAAACTTTGTTACCAAGCAGTAGACGACATTGAAACAATAGTAAAACGACTACATATTGATGCCGACTTTATTCGTCGACCAAGTATTTGTTACGCAAGTGATGAAAAAGTTGTGGATAAAATTAAAACTGAATACGCTACTTTGAAAAAATATGGATTTCCATGTGACTATTTTGAACAAGATGATATAGAAGAAAAGTTTCCATTCTCTAAGCCAGGTGCTTTAGTTACCTTTAATGATGCAGAAGTAAATCCATTGAGATTTGTACAAGGACTTCTAAAAGAAGTCGAAACTGTTGGAGGACACCTTTTTTCATATGTGGACGTACAAGATGTAGTGCAAGAAAATGATATTTTGGAGATTCGTACTTCTCAACAAACATTTCACGCCAAACATATTGTTTATACGACTGGCTATGAAACTACGCCTGTCGGTAAAAGGATTGGTGCAGATATTAACCGCTCGTATGTATTTGTTAGTAATCCTTTAAAGAATTTGTCCGACTGGTATAAGAAAGCCCTTATTTGGGAAACAAAAAGACCTTATCTTTATATGCGAACAACAGTAGATGGCAGAATAATAGCGGGTGGATTAGATGAGGACAAACCGGAAGCCCCACTTTCAGACGAATTAATTATGAAGCGCGCAAACAACTTGTTAAGACAAACGAAGGAATTGTTCCCAAATTATGAGCTGAACATCGAATATGCCTACGCTGCTAGTTTTGGAGAATCCAACGACAATCTACCATTTATCGGAGAGCACCCGACTAAAAAGAATCACTATTATTTGCTAGGATACGGTGGGAATGGCACGGTATATAGTATGTTGGGATCTCAAATTTTAAGGGATTTGATTACTGGGAAAAGAAATGAAGATGCGGAGATTGTGGAACTGCGCAGGAAATATGGGGTGACATAAAAACCACGAAGGTGAGCAGTACTCCCTTCGTGGTTTTTATGAAATAATTTTCAGTACATTGGCGACATCCCGCATATGCATACTTTGAAAATTATATTTTGCTTTTAAATAATCTACATGTTTTAAGATTTCTTCGAGAAACTGCATATTCTCTTCGATATTCTTTCCAAAATTATGTGGATGCCACCATAAATGGTATAGTTCATTGTTTTTAGCAGCTTTTGTTAATCCATTTTTTATTCGTCTTAATCGATAGTTCTCCAATGCAGAAAATGGTTTACTGCATGGTCTTAAAAAGCGACTAGATTTAATGTTGATGATTGGTTCCTTTTGTATGTCTTTTAATGAAAATGTATGATGCCCAGTTAAATTTACATATGCGTCTAACAATCGAAGCATTCTTTTTGTTCTTGTATTTGTCTTGCTTGTAAAAGGACTATAAATCCAGCTTTCTTCATTTCCACGATATGCATCGATGCCGTACTTTTTACAAACATGCAAATAATCATTATTTGTTTGATTTCTTGGAAAGACCAATGATGTAATTTCTTCATTTAGTTGAACAACCGCTTGTAAATCCTTTTCGAAATGCTCCATTTTTTGCCCTTCTTCTAAACAATAATAATGGGAAAAAGTATGCGTCCCAATTTCCTGGTTAGGCACAGCTTTTATAGTCTCAATCAGTGTGTGCGCAAAATGATAAGGATCTTGTATTTCATCCTCTCCAACTTGCCATAGATTGGATTTAGCTGAAAAAGCTTCATATTCATAAGGTATGTCCATGCTTTCTAACTTTGCTAACAGGTCTTTTCTATTTTGACAATAGAGCATTCCAACAATTGCCCATGTAGCATGAATGTCATACTTTAGAAATAACTGCAAAATCCGTGGAATAGCGAGGCGAGCCCCCAGTATATTTTCTCCATAATCTTCAAGAGTGAATACATCATGGACTCCCCAGTTTAGCTCCATATCTAAAGAAATCACAAGTGCCCCCAGTATCTCATCCTTTCCTCGTAATGATCGTCCTAAGCCACAGGACTATTTTTCCAACGAATGAATTTGCGCTATAACCAGAGTAGACTTCAGTGATTTCTCCACCGTATTCCATTTTAAATTTACGGATATTTTCATTCTTTGTAAAACCGCCAATATCATAAATTGTATGATGAGTCTCTTTAAAATAAAGTATGTTATGCCACTGTAAATATCTACTTGCCTCACTTAACAATCTTTTTTCTCCTGATGTTTCTTTTAAGCGGAAATGGGACGCAGAATATAAAGAAAAAGCAGTTTCTCCGTCTGAAATATACACTTGATAACATAGGACTTCATAACCTTTGTTCATTAGTTTCGTAATGATTAGAGCATTTTTGTTCCTTAGTTTACTCATCGTATTTATGTGAAAGGAATTACATGGATACGTGTTTGAGTTTTGTGCGAAATCATTATAAAATTTCTGAAAAGCACGAATGTCTTTAGTTGACGGTTTATTAAGTATCTCTATATGAAACCCTTGATTTAAAGCCTTTTTAATTTGTTTTCTGTTTTTCTGATGCAATTGTTTGAGTAGTTCCTCTTTACTTTTTGTTAAATCTATTAGGAGCGTATCGTTTTTTTGCAAATAACTTTTTGGTATAAATGCGTGTGTGAAACCTCGGATATCGGAGGGATGTTCATCCAAGCCAAACTCTTTTAAAAAATAATACGTGTTCATTTTTATAGTAAGAAGTTTTCTTTCCAAATGGATAATAAAGGACACCTTCTCTTTAATTTACTACTATTTTTACTCGATATGGATAAGTCAGTCAAAATGTTAATTAAGTCTTCTCTTTATGAATCTCCTTATTAACAACTATTTCTTTTGCCCATAAGAAATTGCGATAAGTTTTTGCCCTTATAGTATTTGAAGAAAAGACAATATTTCTCGTATATCTATTATAATGGGAAGTTGAAGTTACGATACTTTTAGGTTGTTCTTTCATCTTTCTTGCCTGCAAATAGTTAGATAACTTAGTAGGTGTAGCCCCACTTTCTATTAATACATGCAACTGAAAAACGATACTCTTCTTTTGATTAATAATCGCATCTAAAACAAACATAATGACTCGATCTAAATCTCTCTTTCGAACTATTAAATCCATATAATTGACCTCTTTAAGAGCCAAAAAACTCACTATATAACCGAACCAAGTTTTTTTCGATTGAAATGGAAAAAATGCAATCATTCGATTATGTTCTTTTACTGCATAAATTTCCACTTCCTCATTTCCACCTGAAACTTCCCACCACCTACAAACATATTCAAATTCGATAAAGGGGTTTGTATTTATATTTTCCTTTAAAATAGTAGACCAGTCTCTTTCGAATAATCTTAAGTGCTTATACGATTTAATCAGAACAAGCTCCAAATAATCCTCCATTCAGGTTAGGTCTGTTTTATATAGGTATAATAATGAATTGTTTCTTTTAGGCCGGATACAAAACTATACGTTGGATACCATTCAAAAGATGCTATAGCTTTTTCGTTAGATAAGACACTTCTTTTAATCTCTCCTTCTCGTAATGATTCGTATATAGGACTAGTCCGAACTCCAGTAAGCTCCGTTAATCCCTCGAACACTTGTTGAATGGATATTTCCGTTGAAGAACTAATATTAAATATGCCCGTGCTTTCTGAAATTAATGATTGGATACAAGCTGCTGCAACATCTTTTACATAGATGAAATCCCTTGTTTGGTTTCCATCAAAAATCACTGGGTCCTTTCCTTCTAATAAACGATCAAGGAGACTTGTAATTACACCACCTGCCTGCAAAGGACCAAACACGTTAGAAAATCTTAGGATGCAACTTTTTAGACTAAATAGTTTCTCATATAATAGTATATAATTTTCTGCAGAGAGCTTGGATAAAGCATAAAAGGATAGCGGAGCAAGCTTTGAATCTTCTTTTATAGGCAATATAGAAGGATTTCCATATACTGCAGCAGTCGATGCAAATACACATTTTTTCACATTATATTGTTTAGAAAAGCGAAGGATGTTAAGTGTCCCAACCAAATTTGCCTGACAATCCTCCATAGGTTTTAGCATCGATTCAAATACGGATGATTGTGCAGCTAAATGAATAACGTAATCTGGTTGTTCAATTAGAAATACATTCTCTAAATCATTATTTGTTATATCCAATTCATAAAATCGTGTGTCTTTTGCTATATTACTTTTCGAACCTGTCGATAAATTATCTACCGCAACGACAGTAAATCGCTGTTTTAATAAGGCATGTACGACATAAGATCCGATAAAACCAGCTGCTCCAGTAACTAATACTTTCAATTTTTCTCCTCCGATAAAGTTAAGTTATAATACGTTGAGAGTGTTTTTTCATACATTTTTTCGAATGTAAAACTTGACTCATATATTTCACGACTTTTGTTGCCCATTTTTTGACGAAGTAACCCATCGTTTATTAATAAGGATAACTTCTCTGATAAGTTTTCATATATTAAAAAACCATTTCTCCAATCTCTAACAACCTCTTTTACCCCTCCAACATTTGACGCGATAATTGGAAGTTCTTGTGACATTGCTTCCAAAATACATAAAGGAAGTCCTTCCCATGAAGAAGTTAGGACGAAAATATCCGAGTCACTTAATAAAGCTGGGACGTTTGAATGATTGCCTAAAAACGTTACTTTATTACCTAAATTATGTTCTTGAACAAATTGAACCGATTCCTTTCTTAATCTTCCATCACCTGCAAAAATCATATGCCAGTTTAATTCCTTTAGAGGTAACAGTGCCTCTATAAGCTCTTGTTGTTTTTTAGGTTTCTCAAAACGAGCGACCATCAAAATGTTTACAGTTTCTCTAGGCATGCCTTCTAATCGGCCTTTTTTCATATCTATTACACCATTATGAATAGTCTTTAACTTCTCAAATGGAAGTACCTGATGTTTTAATGCTAGGTTTCGATCATAATCGCAAACGGTAATTACGGTTGTGCTTATCTTACCTATCCATTTTTCCATTCTTCTATAAAAGTGTTGTTGCTTCTTCCCTACTCCTTCTGTAAAAGACCAACCATGTGCTGTAAATACAAATGGAATACGAAGGGACCAACAGGCAATCCTGCCTAAAATCCCAGCTTTGGAAGAATGAATTGCCACAATATCCGGTTGTAGTTTTTTTATTTTTTTGCGTATTTCTAATAACGCGATAAAATCTTTTACTAGATGAATATTACGTATTAAAAATTTACTTCGCACGTATGCAACAGTAGGAATAAGTAAGTCTTGGTCAATTTTTTCTTCCCCACCGCAAACAATTGTCACCGTATGACCATCTTTTATTAGCCGTCTCGATAAATCACGGACATGAACTTGAGCTCCACCTAATTCATTCATATGTGTGATTAGTTGAACAATTTTCATCCATTATCCCTCATTTTCTTTGATGGAAACGATAAATAAACAACATACTATAATTTAATTAATATCTAAAACGCTCATTAAACAATGCTTTTTTCACCAGTAAATGTAGTTTTGGAAAATCCTAGTATCGTTCTTTTAAAAATTTGTTGACTTACTGTAAATCCTAACTTTTCTAGTTCACTTATTTCTTTTTGAGAAGAAGATTTAACACAAACGAATAATTTATTTGCTCTACTTTGCTGTTTGACAAAGGAACTAATATCACCTACATTATCAATACACCAATTTTCAATAAATACAGAGCTTTTTCGAAAATTTATTAAGTAAGAGATATCATCAATGCGGATAACCTTTTCGTTTGTCCAGAACACATTTTTAAAAGATAGATGACCTGCCATATAATAACCTTTATATCCTCCATATATTTTTGTACAAATATCCCTCATATGTTCTTGGAGTTGATTATTATTATTAATGGAATCTTTAATCGTTAAATGCGTATACTTATTATTTTCTACATCCTCTAATACATTCTTACTAGCAATTTCATAAATAGAGTAACGCTTCCATTCAAATAATTTCCTTAGTTTGGGACGCAGAAAGGTTGAAAGGGCTTCTCTCGCTCCTTTATTTTCTTTTTTACTAATAATGTTCTTTGTGACATAGAGTAGCTTTCCAATTTTGTTTCGCTTAAACAAAACCAGCCTCTGATGTACTTTAACACGTGCAACAAGCGATTCTTTTAAAGAAAGATAAAATCTTAGCATACTCGCTGGCAAGCCTTTCGAGGAAAAGATTATCTTTCTTGTATAATCTAAATCGGTATTCCACTCAAACTTATATGTTTCATAGCCAATACTTAAATCAAAAATATTAATACCACGCCTACTACATTGGAGAATTTTTTCCTTTTCTAATATTCTACCCGGACTAAATACTTCAAAATCATCGTCAAAGCCTAATACATAGCTGATATATCTTCCTCTACATCTATATCCATAGTCAAAAGCAATCATTTTACCATCTAAAAAAAGCCCATCTATCTCCGTATTGAAAGATCCATCTTGTAGTAGCGCTAAACTTCTATAAAACTGCTTTTCATCCGGATCAGTAAATCCACTTGTATCATGCTTTTTTTTCCATCGCTTATCATGAATGTTAAATATCGTCTCCATATGCTCAGCACCTGTGAGCAATGCTTGCACTTCTCCATTTTCTCTAATCCTTTTTTCTCTTCTATCCAGACGGTGTAACTTTTGCCTTTTCTTTATATATTCTTCCATCTGTATTTTTTCTAAATTTATATAGGGTGTGATGACTCGATGAGTAGAGTAACTTAATTTCTTCTTTCTAAGATATACTTCGAGTCTGCTGTGAGAAAAACTACTTTCCAATAACCCATGTAAATAGAAAATAACATTTCTTCTTTTTTTAATAATGGCGTCCATCACAAATTCCACAACATATTCCAAAGAATATTCATAGGAAACAAAATCCATATAGTTTGCTTGACCAAACCCAATAAAATTGTAATTGTATATCCAACCTTTTTTTTCATAAAGGAAGGGTAAAAATGCTATTATTTCTTCATTTTCCAAAACCGATATGATTTCTATATTTTTTTCTTTTCCTAAGTGCTTCCACCATTCCAAAACCCAATCAAATTCTATAAATGGGTTTGTATTCTTGTTCACTTCTAAAATAGTAGTCCAAGCCTTTCGAAATTTCCCTAGTTCATCAATGGACGTAATAGTTTTGAGTGACATATTCTTCAGTGTACTTCCCTCCTAAAATAATCTGTCTAATAAGCTAAAGACGGATGAGCTTCTTAAAAAAATCGAATAGTAGCTTTGACTCTCTCACTTTTAATAATGCTATTAAAGTGAAATAGACAATAACACCTGCACCAACAATGATTGATAACTTTATAAAAGCGTTCCATCCTATAAATAAATATCCATCCAGCATATAAACTACAAGGCCCATTATAAAAGAAGCAAAAATTACTTTAGCAAAAGTTATCACATTACCTTTCAAACCGAATACTCCAATTTTTTTCCGAAGATTAAGCATTAATAATAGTGAACAGAACAAAGCAGATAAACTTGTTGCGAGTGCTAGTCCACTAATCCCCATATAGGAAGATAAAATGAAATTAAGAACAATATTTAAAATAACTGAAATAGAAGCATTGTACATAGGTGTTTTTGTATCTTGTAGGGAATAAAATGTCCGATTTAATATTTCACGAAAACCGTATCCAATCATTCCTATAGAATAGAAAAATAGTGCATGTGAAGTCATTTCGATGGCACGTTCATCAAAATGTCCATGTCCAAAAAGCACTCTGATAATGGGGTTTGCTAATATCATAACCCCTATACTCGCCGGTACTACGATAATAATCACACTGGAAATAACTTCATTAATCGACTTCTTAAAGTCCTTTGTATTTTTTTTAGCTGCCATATTAGAAATAATGGGGAACATAACTGTAACAAACGAAAGGACAAAAATCCCTTGCACGAAATCATTTAACCGACTCGCATAAGTTAAAGCTGAAATTCCCCCTGTTACTAACATAGACGCCAACGTTTTATCTACCATCAAATTGATTTGATCGATAGAAATACCAATCATAATAGGAAAAACGATGACTGCCATTTTTTTGATGTTCTTATCCGTAAAATGGACAAATGGAACATATCGATAATTCGTTTTACGTATTGCAGGTATTAAAAAAAGCATTTGAAAAAAAGTGGCAAAAACACTGCCAATTGCTAAAAAGATAATATCGGTTTGAGCACTTATATAAATAGAAAGGATAATTACAATATTGAATGGAAAACCAATCATAGCAGGAATAGTGAACTTGCCATTCAGTTGGAGATAACTTATGAAAAGCTGGGTTAAACTTGTAAAATAGATACCTATTAACCCAATACGAGTGAAGAGTACGGCAACTTTTAATGTTTCATCATCGAAACCTAATGCGAACAACTTTACCAATACATTTGAAAATACTAGTCCAACTACAATAACTCCAGTTGTGACGATTAACACAATATTGATAAGATTATTCGTAAAACCAATAGCTGATTTTCGATCTACATTATGCTCGATTTGCTTATACATTGGAATATACGCAGTTGATATTCCTGCGATGATAAGACTGAATAATACTGAAGTAATAGTAGTTGAAACAATGTATGCATCACTTGAGGAGGTAGCACCGTAAAAAAAAGATAGTGTAATGTCACGCAGAAATCCTGATGCTTTTGATAGAACCGCTATAACCATCAAAAGAACTGCTGTTTTTTTCATAGTATCAATGGCTAGTCCTTCTTTTCTTTATATTTATAAAGCGATAGTATTTGATTTCTTTCGTTAGATTTTAAAAGTTATTCATCAGGAGGATCACGGAAATTGATTCTAGATAATTTTTATAACCCTTACTATTTAACTGTTCCTCCAGTATTATATTCATATTGACTCATATATCAGAACAGATTTTATCTATACTATTTATGGTCTTCCAATAGAATAATATTGAATATCATGACTTTTCATCAGAAGGGGATCAAAACAATTTCGTCCATCAAATATGATTGCTTTCTTCATAGTTTTTAAGAAATCTGTCGGAGTTAATTCCAGAAATTCATTCCATTCTGTGACAATAAAAGCAACATCCGTGTCTTGTAATGCTTCCTGTGAAGAATCCGCAAAAACTACTTGTCGGGGTAGTATTTCTTTTGCTCTTGCCATAGCGACGGGATCGTATACAATAATGTGTGCATCCTCTGACACTAACTTTTGAATAATGGGAATAGATGCAGCAGATCTTATGTCATCTGTATTTGGTTTAAATGAAAGACCCAAAACGGCAATTTTTTTATCTCTTAATGAACCTAAAATAGATTTAGCTTTTTCTACAAGAAAAAAGTTTTGACTTTTATTCACTTCTGTAACCGCTCTTAATATTCTAAAATTGTATTCTACGCTATTTGATATTTGTAGGAGCGCCTCAGTATCTTTCGGAAAACAGGAACCTCCATAGCCAATCCCAGCATTTAAAAAAGGTCTTCCTATTCTTTTATCCATCCCTATGCCATCCGCAACTTCTTCAATATTTGCTCCTAATTTATCACATAAATTTGCTATTTCATTAATAAAGCTAATCTTCGTTGCCAAAAATGCATTAGTGGCATATTTAATCATTTCAGCACTACGCAAATCAGTCTTAAATATTGTAATACCAAATGGCTGATTAATTTCTTCTAATAAGTTTGCTGCTCCTTCATCAGATGCACCAATAATGATGCGATCCCCTTCAAATGCATCATAAATCGCCGAACCTTCTCTTAAAAATTCAGGATTTGATACTACCTCAATAAAAAATTCACTGTTTGCGGATACTATTTCTTTTACTAATTCGTTTGTTCCGATAGGTACTGTACTTTTTAACACTACTACGATGTCTTTTGTCATATGTGTAGCTATTTGTTTAGCTGCTTGGATTATATAATCTAAGTTAGCTGTTCCATCTGTATTCTCCGGCGTTCCAACAGCTATATATACTACTTCAGCTTCTGGGATTGCTTTGTCATATTGTGTAGTAAAATAAAGATGTCCGTCTTCCAGTTGTTTTTTCATCATTTCTTCAAGTCCCGGTTCAAAAATAGGGGAAATTGCTCTCTTTAGCTTGTTGATCTTATGTTCATTGATGTCCACACAAGTCACATAGTGACCAATACTAGCTAATGCAACTCCAGTGACGAGCCCTACATATCCCGTTCCTACAATGGTGATTTTTCTCATTTTCTTTCACAGGTCCTCTCTAGCAATGTATCGTCTATGATTATATTTTTAAGCATTATTCCACCATTTTCTCCAAATAAATAGTAACCTCCATGGAATGAATCCACCGATAACCGTTTTCCACATAAAAATATAACCGAGAGGCATAAGACCCATTTCTTTAAATCTGTCCCCATTCACTTTTGCCGCAATCAGTCTATATTTCACTGACCTTCTCTTAAATGCAGCTTTATTTTCCCTATAGTAATGCAAGTACTCTTGAATATTTGCTCCCATTAGACCTTTTGCATACATTCGCATAACCATATCAGCATCTTGTCCACGTGTGGTCTCATCGGAAACTCGGTACCCTCCTACCTTCTGGAGTGCTAATTTTCGAAACATCATGGAAGGATGTGCAAAAGGAAAACCCCACAAAAAATCCTTCTTTATTGGAAACTCTTTCAATAATGTTTTGGACCAAATACCCTTTTCATCAAACGAAATATCACCGGTACCGACAAAATCTATATTCTTATTTTCCTCCAGATACTCCACTTGCTTCTTTAACCTACCAGGCATTGACCGATCATCAGCATCTTCTATGGCGATAAATTCTCCAGTTGCCACTTCTATACATCTATTCCTTGAATACGCCGCTTTTTTATTCACGGAATTTTTTAAAATGCTTATGCGTTTATCTAATTTTGCATACCTTTCAAGTACGCTTGCTGTTTTATCGGTAGATGCATCATCACATATGATTAATTCCCAATCCTTATAGCTTTGATTTATAATACTTTCTATTGCTTCCCCTACTACATTTTCACAATTATATGCAGCAATTATTACAGAAACTCTCACCCGATATCCCCCTCCATCTTCTACTTACAACACTTTCTTTTGTCATGATTTGTTTCTCTATCATATTGAAGGTAGGATTTGTTCTCGCATGACTAGATATATACTTGCCCATCGTTACTGTTCTTCTTTTCTTTCTAATAATGTTGGATACCATGCAAAAGCTAATAAAAGCCACAGATGTCTCCAATGTAAAGTATCAATAAAAAAACTATTAAATGCTAATCCAACTAAAGAAGCGAATATAACGAGATAGAATATTCCAATCTCTCCTTCAGAATTCATGAAACTAGAAAAAGACTTATAAATACTAACGAGGAAAAATAAAGAAAATGAGATTAAACCGCCCACTCCGTTTTCAGTAAAGAGCCTTGCATATAAGCTATGTGGTGAACGCTGAAAAGTATTTTCCGATTGACCTGGACCAATTCCAAAAGGGTTGGTTAACCCACTTTCAAATGCAGCTAATTGCGTTTCGAATCGATCATTATCATAGTTTTGATAACTTAATCTAGAAACTAGTAAATCCTCTACCATTGGCATTTGAATAAAATATAAAATTCCTGGTATACCTACCATAATTAAAAAGATTAGCGTATAGATCCTATTTTTAAAAAGATTTATTTTAAATAAAGACAAATAGATTAATAAGGAAAAAGAAAAATTTCCCCAAGCGGCTCTAGAAAAACTAATAATTATTCCTATGGCTAGAACAAGGAAAACAATATAATAGAATATTTTCTTTTTAATCAGAATTTTATTCCGCTCCGTCATACTTAAAGTAAAAAGAGCAGGCATTACTAAGAATGGTCCAAATACATTTGGATCTTTAAAAAGAGCCTTCACCCTTCCAAACATTAAAAAAAATTCACTAGAGGGTAATAGGTGAAAATATGCTAGCAGCCCGATAATAGATGAAAGTAACGCTGATACTAAATAACCATGGGCAATTAATTTTAAATAGTGTGGTCGTATAAGATAACTCATTCCAATTAACCCTATCCAAGAAAGAGCCAGATAAAATGTAATAGCTGTAAAAAATATGGATGATCCGATTTCTTTAATGAAAAATAAAGATATTAAATTACTTATTAAAAAAATACAAAGCACGCACAGTGGAAAAATCATTTCCTTGGAAAAACTATAAATTGAACAAACAAAACCAATTAGTACAAGGAGAATGATAAGTACATCATATGGAGAGGGTTCAATAAAAACAAATGAACTCACCAACATTGTTAAATATAAAAAAAAGGATAGCCACTTACTTCTACTTTCAACCATTGCTTTCTCCCATCGACTAACAAATCCTAAAATTTAATTGGTCTCCGTATATGAAAATCCGTTCCTTCAACTATATGAACAGTATTTTGTTGTAAGTAATTTACAAACCCTTTTGAAAATTTCTTTTGTATAGTTCTATAAGCACTTTGTTGGATAAAGGGCTCCTTTTCATCGTTATATGTGTTAGTCGTAACAAAATGGACTAGATTATGCCTACATATTTTTTTAGCAAACCTTTTTATGCCCCTTCCATGCTTACCCAGGAGACTTGCTGCGTTTACTTGAACAAGTGCTCCTTTATTTACTAAGTCCAAAAGCTTTGTTGGATTTTTGATCATCTCTGTATTTAGTTCGGGATGGGCAATGATTGGTATATATCCCTTTAATTGAATTTCATAAAAAATCTTTTGCGTAAATGCAGGAATTCTATTTTTAGGGAATTCTATCAATATATATTTATTCGTTCCTGCGAGCGGTAAAAATTGTTTCTTTAAATCATCAAGTAAATCTTCCTGTAGTCGTATTTCCATTCCTTCGAGAACTGTTAGTGGAATATTGAGTTCTATAAACTTTTTATTCAAGTTAGTTACTAGATGTTTAATCCATGGTTCAAAGTCTCTATAGTCTTTGTTCATACTATGTGGTGCTGCAATAATATGTGTTATTCCGCTCTCCACTGCTTGCTTTGCTAGTGTTATTGCTCCCTCGTCATTTCCCGGTCCTTCATTAACCGGCAATATATAGTTGTGTATGTCTACAAGCAATTTAAAGCCTCCTATCTTTAGTAGTGATAATTCGTACCGCTTCTGTTTAATACTGAGCCTAAAAATGTTGTTCCTACTTTTGTTAATCTAGCCATACTCTTTCTTGCAAGTTCTTCTTTTGAATTTGCCGCATTTATGACAAATAAACATCCGTCTACTAGCATTGAAAGACTTAATGCATCTGTTACAGATAACGGAGATGTATCAAAAATGATAACATCAAAGTTTGACTTCAATTCCTCTATTACTTCTTTCATTATTGTAGAAGATAATATTTCTGCTGAATTGGGGGGAATTGGACCTGCACTTATGAAAAACAAGTTATTTATAGAAGTTTGCTGTATTACTTCCTCCAATTTAAATTCACCTGATATGGCAGATGTTAGACCATTTCGTTCCGGAAGATCGAATAGTTTTCTTCCATCCGGTTTCCGAAGATCGGTATCTACATATACTGTTTTTTTACCGTCCATCGCCATGACGATTGCCAAATTGCCACTTATAAATGTTTTTCCTTCCACAAAATTCGGGCTTGTTACCATAAACGCTTTAATCTTTTTTTGTTCCATTTGATATTGAACATTAGCACGTAAATTTCTAAATTCTTCAACTAAATGAGATGGATTATACACATCTTGAACGAGTTTATATTGCTTATTCTTAAATCTTCTTTTCATTCTTTTCTTTGATTTCGTAAAAGAAATGGTACCTAAACTAGGTATACCTAAACTTCTTTCTGTTTTAGTGACTGTATTTAAATCTGTCATATGAAATTCTCTTATAAGAATGGTCATACCACATATAAGTAGCCCTATAACAAAGGAAATAATATAGTATAAAATAGCACTTAGTTTGACCATAATTACATCTGTATCAGCCGAAACTTCTTTTAGAATATTTATATTTTCAAGATTCATTAACTCATTAACCTGTTTTTGGAAAATTTCAGCATAAGTATTTGCTAATAATGCAGCTGCTTCAGGGGTTTTTTCGCTTACAACTATCGTAATAATTTGAGAGTTATTGCTCGTTTCAATTTTGACGTTACTTGTTATCACTTCTTTTGAGTATGGTTTTTCTAATTCTTCGTTTACCTTACTAATCATTCTGTCACTTTTTAACATTTGCTTATATGTTTCTATAAGGCGTAAATTCGTATCAATTTCATTCGCTTGAAGGTTAGTATTTTGAGTAATTTTAGCAGAATTATTTATTAGAAGATCCGTTCTAACTTCGTAAACCGGTGGGATTGTAAAATACACGGACCCCCCTCCTAATGTAATCAATAAAACAACAAAAATAATTGATTTTCGTTTATTATAAAATAAACTTAAAATTTCTTTAAAACTTATCGTCTGTCTCATCGTATGCCAACCATTCTTAATAGGAAATATTTCATCGATTCAATACGCCCCCTTTCCCCGAATAACCAATAATATAGTACGAGCAATGATCTTTATATCTAATGCCAGGGAGCAATTTTCCACGTAGTATCGATCCAGCTCCATTTTTTGACCATGGCTTATTTCTGAACGTCCATTTATTTGGGCATATCCTGTAATTCCGGGTTTCACTCGTAATCGCTTCTTCTGCTCTTCCGAATAATGACTCGTAATTTCAACCATCTCCGGTCTTGGCCCTACAAGACTCATATCTCCTTTAAGCACATTCCATAATTGAGGAATTTCATCGATGCTATACTTCCTATATATTTTGCCAATTTTCGTCACTTCTTGATCTATTGGTTTAACAAAAGAAAATTCTTTTGGAACGCCATTTCCCCATTCGTATTGATGACTACTAGACTCTTCCATGATCGGTTGCATTGTACGAAATTTCCAAATCTTAAAAGATGTATTGTGGATACCACTTCTAATTTGCCTAAAAAAAATAGGCTTACCCGAAAGTAGCAATGCAAGAATCGAAAATAATAGTAGTAACGGCGTAAAGAATAATAAGAGTATAATACTAGCTATGATATCTGCTACTCTCTTGCCGATACGAGAATAGAAATTATGGACTGATTCCGAAAGCACAACTTCTTTCATACTTTCCAATAAATGATCTCCTTTACATAGTTAAATATGAGCTATTGAAATTAGTATATTACCGCTTGCTACTAAAAAAGAACTAATTAAAATAATTTATAAGACAAGTTCTATTTAGAAAAAAACAAGCCGCTCCAACGTTTTCACGTTAGAACGGCTTGTTAATATATTGACCAATTTAAAAAAATAAACCAGCCTAAACCTTTTTACCTAATAGACTTAATTTTTTTAAATATACTTTAGTCACTTATTTTATATCAGCTAAATTAATCACTCGATCACAAAGTCTCTGTACAAGCTTAGCTTCGTGACTGACAACGATAATCCCCATCTCTCTCTTTTTCGCAATTTCAAGAACTGCATGCCAAAGTTGGGCTTGCGTGATTGCATCGAGCATAGTCGTCATTTCATCTGCAATGAGAAAACGAGTATGAGAACCCAATGCCCGCGCCACACAAAATCGTTGCAACTCTCCCCCGGATAACTCATTTGGATACCGCATCAGCCATTCCTGCTTAATTCCTAATAAATCGAACAATTCTTGATCAGGTTTTCCACCTTCGTTCAGCACTTTCTCCATTTTCCAGCGTGGATTTACGGCTTTTTCTGGATGCTGAAAAACTAATTGTACTGGATGGATTCCTTTAGAAGATACTGGTAAACCATCCATTGTAATATTACCTTCTAAAGCCTTTTCATATCCCGATAAGATACGACAAAAAGTTGTTTTACCTTGTCCACTTGGTCCCGTGAGTCCAACGATTTCCCCAGGCTCTACCGTTAGATTGACACCTTGAAACAGCCACGGACCTTTGCCATATCGAAATCCGATATTTTTCGCTTCAAGTTGCATGGATACACCTCACCATTCCATTACGAAGATGACGCATCTCTGGTTGTTTTTGGTTGCAAGCAGCAGTTGCCTTTATACAGCGTGGAGCAAACAAACAACCAGTTGGCAAAGCACTTGGATGAGGCTGTGATCCAGGAATTGGGATAAAATCATTTTGAGGTAATGCTCTCCATAGCGCTTTACTATATGGATGTCTCAATGACTCACCATCACCTGTAAAATTTTCTACAGGCGCTACTTCTACTGTCGTACCTGCATAAAAAACAGCAATTTTATCAGCAATCGTTAAAGCTGATTCAATATCATGTGTAATTAGCATAACTGCACAACCATTGTCTGCAAATTCTCTGAAATTGCTTAATGCCTCTTTTATAACAACTGGATCTAGACCCGGTGTAGGTTCATCCGCAATAATTACTTTTGCATCACTTACGATTGCCGTAGAAAGAAGCGTTCTTCGTGCCATTCCTCCAGAAAGCTGAAAAGGAAACATTTTCTCTACGTTTTGTTTTAAGCGGAGTCGTTTAAAAACCGCTCTCTGCGCTAAAGTAGCGTCACCAGTTTTTACGGAAGAACGAACTTGATTTCCTACGCGCATAAGTGGGTCTAAATAGTTTGTCGATTGTGGAATAAGTGCAATTTCTTTACCACATAACGATGCTTGTTGTGAAGTAGTAAGCACTTCCCCGTTGTATTTAATGGTTCCACTGATTGTGGCATTGTCGGGAAGTATACCAAGAATGGCATGTGCCAGTAGACTTTTCCCTGAACCACTTGCCCCTACTACTGCAAGTATTTCACCTTCTTCTATGGTGATATTTAAACTTGAAATAACTTGTATATTTTTCTGCTTCAAACCAGTTGTATATTGGTTAAAAGATATAGATAAATTTTCTACTTCAAGGATAGGCATCTTTTCCCCTCCTTCTATTAATTGTTGCTTTTCGTAGGATCTATCAGTAATCTTAGATTTTCTCCAATTCGATCAAATGCCTGAACGATAATGAGTAAACAAAATCCTGGGAAAAAGGCAAGCCACCACATACCTGCAGATAAATACTTCATAGATTCTGACAAAATAATACCAATAGCTGGTTCATGTGGCGATAAACCTAAACCTATAAATGTTACTGCAGCTTCATGTAAAATCACATGCGGAAACAGCAGCATAAAGCCAATTAAAACTTGCGGTGTCAGGTGCGGAAGAATATGATGAATAGCAATCCATCCCCGAGATTTCCCCATCTGCTGAGATATTTGCACATATTCGGCTGAGCGAATTTGCATAACTTCTGCTCTAATAACCCGAGCTAAACTTGGCCAATGGGTTAACATTAGACCTATAACAATTCCTTTAAATCCTCCGCCAAACGTAAAGGCAATCAGAATTAGGGTCACTAGATGCGGCACACTTAGAAAAAGGTCGATTAGCCAAGAAATCACACGATCTGCCACATTTCCCATTGTTGCTGCAGCCATACCGAGCGTTAGGGCGATGAACGTACTGCCAACAGCCCCAATCATTCCTACCCCGATACTTAAGGAAAGCCCCATTATCGTTCGGGTAAACATATCTCTACCTAACCAGTCTGTACCAAAAAGATGATCTATTGAAGGTGCCAAATTTCGTTCGATTAGATTCGTGGCAATTCGTTCCTTATCGAGTAATGCCCCAACTAGAACAACCGTTATTAAGAAAAGAGCGAAGAAAAGGATTGTAAAAAGCGTTCTTTGTCTACGATTGAGAGAAAACAGTTTCATCTTTTGTTCTTTATCTTTCACTTTGAGACTTGGAATCATAACATTCTACTCTCCCTCGTTCTCGGATCTACTATGTAGTAGATTAAATCGGCAATTAAATTTCCTGCAAAAACAAAGAAAGTACTAAATATAACTAGGCCCAATAAAAGAGGAACATCTCCTCTAAGTCCAGCTTCAACTGTCGCTTGTCCGAGACCCGGATAAGAGAATACCTGCTCAGCAAGCACCGCACCACCAAACAATTCACTAAATGCAGCAAATTGTAAAGTGATGGCAGGCAACGCTACATTCCGCAATCCATGTCTCCAAAACAAGGTGAAACCACGTTCCCCTCTTGCTTTAGCGAACAACACATAATCACTCGAAAGAACATCGATTAACTTCTGACGCGTATGTAATGCTACATTCGCAACACCAATAATACTAAGTGTAATCGCTGGAAGTACCAGATGCTCTATGCGATCCGCTATAGTAACATCTTCCGCTAGAACACCAGCTGGCACACCTAGTCCAATTGGAAACCAACCGAGCCAAACAGCAAAGACTATCAGCATTAAAAGTCCCATCCAAAAAGTAGGCGTAGATGCTAGTGTGTAACAATACCACTTAATCATTCGGTCAATCCAAGTGTCCTTTTTCATCGCGGATACAACACCCATTATAAATCCAATTATTCCTGATAAAATCCATGCTGTTAACATTAAAAGAAGTGAATTTAGAAATCGTTCTCCAATTATTTCCGCAACGGGACGGCGGTACGTCATGGAAGTTCCTAAATCCCCTTGTAGTAAGGCGGAACCCCAACTTAAAAACTGTACCATCACTGGTTGATCGAGTCCCCAATACTCCGCTATCTTCTCTCGTTGCTCTGGACCTACTTTTAACATATCCGCACCAATATAGGCTTGAATTGGATCAATCGGAGAGTTTTTTATTAATAAAAAAGAGATTAAACAGATAGCGACTAATAATGTAAGCATTCTTAAACCTTTCAGCAATAGAAAGATTCCAATCTTTATACCAATATTTTTGTGCAACTTACTTACTCCATTTCCAATCAACAATATTATCTGTAGCCGGCCATCCATGCCCATGTACATGGATTCTTTGTTGTCCAATATCTAAGTTATCTTTCACTAAATATAAGTGATCAATATTGACTAACCACGCCCAAGGAGCATCTCCTTTTGCGCTTAAACCAGTTGATCCATCCCATTGTGCTTTTTTCCAAAACTCTATCGCCTCGGCTTCACTTTTAGCCTGAAGCGCCTCCTTAAAATATTGATCTACTTTAGCATTTTTATAATAACCTGTATTATAGTAGTCTACCCCAGCATTATCGCTAGCGTATATGTTGTACATCTCATGTGGGTCATGACTTCCCCAGCCCATTAGTACAGCTTCTGAATACATCTTCTGCTCAATGACATCCCAACTTCCACCCTCTATTTTGATCTGAATACCGAGGGCTTTCATCATATCTGCAACAGCAATGGCAAGAGATTGTCTTACTACATCATCCGCTGCATAATAAAGACTAAATTCTGCTTTAAGAGAGTCTTTTTCCAAAATTCCATCGCCATCTGTATCTTTCCAACCTGCTTCTTCTAGTAGTTTACGTGCCCCATCTAAATCAGCATCATTAATGACAGTATCCGGATTCCACCAAGGTAGTCCATCAACAGAAGTATAAGCAGGTGTTCCCTGTCCTTCCAATACACCGTCAATTAGAGCTTTTCGATCAACCGCAATATTTATGGCATGACGAATAGCTGGATCAGCAGTTACGTCATTACCAATCGGTAAGCCATCTTCTGTAACATCACCTGATTTTACATATGGGAATACAATTCCACGGTTGTCCACTGTCTTAACTGCTTCAAGTTTCATGCCAGGCACTTTTCTATTACTTAATGCAGCTGGTATATAGGCAAGATCTACTGTTCCTGCTTGAGCAGCAGCAAATGCAGCATCTTCATTCAAGAATACAAATGTTAATTTTTTAAAATACGGCTTTTTGCTATAGTATTCGGGATTCGATTTAACAATCATCTGTTGTCCCCTATCCCATTGGACGAGCTGAAAAGGTCCAGATCCTACAGGATTTTCACTATAGTTTTCATCGTATGCATGTTTTGGTACAATTCCAGTTGCCACTAGATTATTAACAAAAGTGGATTGTACTTCTCTTAAAGTAAAGGTTACTGTCGTATTGTCTACTGCTTCTACTTTCTCCAATCCATTTAAATCGATAACGGATCCACTAGCCGCTGCTGTTTCGAATGTAAATTTCACATCTTCTGCTGTTAATGGCTCGCCATCTGAAAATTTCACATCATTACGTAATTTCACTGTCCACACTTTTCCATCTTCACTTACTTCATAACTTGTTGCCAAATCATTTACAATATTTAGCTTATCATCTCTTTTTAAAAGAGTACTTTGGAAGAGTGGGGACCCATAACGCCCCCAACCAGTCGTTGGATCGAATCCGGTTTCAGGTTCAGATCCAAATGCCAGTACAAGCTCGTCTTTTGGCTTATCCTTATTTTGACTAGTATTTGTTGTGGAACATCCTGCTAATATGATCGATAAAGCTAAAGTAGCTACCACGATCAAACCGAAAAACTTTTTGGTCATTTACTGCACTCCTTCTTTTTAATAAATTGATATAGACTCAGTTTTAAATAAAGAATGGTAGGAAAATTATTAGTGGCATGACGAAGGTCATATTTTGGTAATGCGGAAGATTACCAGAGAGTGGGTTACAAAAAGGAATAAAATGGATGGAACTTACGGGTTATTCCATTACGTATTATACGATTGTTTCCATCAGGTATCAATATTTAAATAGGACTACATTTACAAGTAAGACTCTACTAGTCATAAGACTTGTAGAGCCTTTATACATCAAAACTTTAAAAAATACTCAAATCCCATGTATTCGCTATTTTTTCAAGTAATAAAACACCTGCCACACTACTCCCATACTCATCAATAGCAGGTCCATAAATACCTATCCCACATCCGTCCAGTAAAGGAGATGCAACTTGTCTTACACGGGGAGGTACTGCTGCCATAATTCCACCGGATACCCCAGTCTTTGCAGGAATTCCAATGAATGCAGCAAATCGTCCGGAATTATTATAGACTCCACAAGTCAGCATGAGACTCTTTGCTAATCTAGCAATTTCTTTAGGAAGGATTTGTTCTTTCCGAATAGGATGATATCCATCATGCGCTAAAACTAACCCGATCAATGCAATGTCTTCTGTGTTTACTTCTATTGAACATTGCTTCAAATATACTTCTAACGCTTCCTCTACTTCCATTTCTAAATAGCCTGTTTCTTTTAAATAATAAGCGAGCGCTCTATTTCGATTTGCTGTTTCCCATTCGGAGCGAAATACTTCTTCATTATAGGTAAAAGGTTTCCCTACCATTTTCTCCATTAACTTTAATACCGATTCTAACTTCGCTTTTGGGGTTTCCCCAGGAAGAATCGAAGAAACCGTAATAGCTCCTGCATTAATCATCGGATTAAATGGTTTTCCATGCTTATGCATTTCTAAACGAATAATCGAGTCAAAAGGATCTCCAGTTGGTTCTAAATCAACTCTCTCCAATACATAAGGAAGGCCATGATGCATACATGTAACGATAAAACTAATTACTTTGGAAATGCTTTGTAGCGTAAATGTTACTTCCCAATTACCAGATTTTATAATGTTCCCATCCGGCTCTATTATCGAGATGCCTAAATGTGATGAGTCTGCCTTTTCTAAAGCTGGTATGTAGGAAGCATTTTTTCCTTGGGATGTAAACGGGCCATACTCCGTAATCCATTCATCGATTAAATTGGCATTTTGGATATTTCTTTGTTCCATTGCATCTTTTCTCAATTGTTCCATTGTTTTTCTCCTATTCTATATCTACTCTCTTTTTTAAAAAATAATGATAAAAAACTACAATAATCGCCGATCACAATAATTGTAGTCTTTACTTCATTTATCCTATTTAAACTATTCGGTTACTCCCCATCACTATCATCATCTTTTTCTCTTGATGGTAATATTCCCACTTTCACCGCAAGCTTTGGTAAATTCATCGCAATAAACATTAAGACTGCGGTGATAATAGCTAAATCATATGCTCCATAACCTATTGTCAAACCGACACAAGCAGTAATCCAAAGATTTGCTGCAGTAGTAAGTCCACGTTTTACATTCCCTTTGTCTATCCAAATTACCCCTGCTCCAAGAAAACCAATTCCACTTATTACTTGGGCTGCTAATCGCATCGGATCCATATAAGGTCCTTGGTTTAAAGTCGATAAAGACATTGCTAATGTCGAACCTAAACATACTAATATATGCGTTCTAATTCCCGCAGGCTTATCTTTAACCGCTCTTTCTAAGCCGATAAAAAATCCGACTACTGTTGCCACAACTAGTCTTATATATAAGTCAAAATGTGAATCAAATAATGATGTAATAAAATTCATCGTGCATTACCCCCTTGAGGTTTCAACCTGTCTTGTCTCTCCAATTATACATCACTTAGGGTAACTCTTTATGCAATTATCTAAACTTCCATTTAGCTTACTTTTTAAGTTGACGAGGACACTACATCTTAGGTCTTAGATAAAGATAATTCTAAGGTTCAATGTGGAACATTTTTCTATTTCCTACAATGAAGAAGCAACCGAAGCAATAGAAAGGAGTCTTTTTGTCCAGTAAAGTTTTTGCAAAATTTCCAATGTTAACAACAAATTTTTAGTTACTATCCATTTTAATTAAAAAAATTGTCACTTTTAGGAGGAATTATTTCTATGTCAACAATCACCAGGTGGGCTTTTGGTAACAAAGCCGCCATCACTGTATTAACAGTTTTAATATTAGTAATTGGCCTTGTTAGTTATTTTAGATTGCCCATGGAATTTTTACCATCTGCTGATAATCCGCAAGTAACTATTATTTCGATGGGGCAAGGTGCGGATTCCAAAACAATGGAATCCGAGGTAACCGATCCGATAGAAAGGGCAGTAACAGGACTTAATGGAAAAACGTCTGTTTTTTCTAAAACCGGAGATGGATTTTCCCAAGTAGATCTATTCTTTGAAGCAGGCTATGATATGAAACAAGCAAAACAAGATGTAATGGATGCCATGAATAATGTTGCTTTACCTGTCTATGTATCCAAGCCAATCATTTCTCAGCTGAACACTTCCATGATTCCAATTGTGAATATCGCCGTCACTTTTGAAGACGGATTGACAGCTGAAAATATAGACTTTGCACGCAATGAGTTGCATGCTCTTTATCAAGATATCAAAGGTGTCTCGAATGTTGATATATACGGAACTACCGATTCCATCATCTCTGTCAAAATAAATGACGAAAAATTGACTGAGCACCAAATCCCACTTCAAGCAGTTATGGGCGTTCTCAATGGTCAAAACACTTCTGTCACAATAGGGGAAAAAACGATTGATGGTAAAACGAGCAATATTAAAGTAATCGGCGATGTAACAAGTATGGAAAAACTAAAAGAAATAACGGTAGCTCCAGATGTAACCTTGGGCGATATTGCAACGATTCAAGAAACAACCGATGCAAACTTCATAAGCCGTTTCAATGGAAAAGATAGCTTAGACATTAGCATCACAAAAGATAGTCAATCAAATGCAGTAACGATTAGTAAAGAAATTGAAAAAGTAACGAAAGAAATCAACGATAAGTATGACCAACAGGAATCCGTTATTTACGTATCCTCTTCTGATTTAGTGGAAAATTCCGTTCATACGATGATAAAAGAAGTGTTACTTGGCGCACTCTTTGCAACGATTGTCATCATGCTTTTCTTACGAAATATCCGCACTACTTTTATAACGATTGTATCCATTCCTCTATCTCTTTGTTTCACCTTATTTTTACTGTCCTTATCAGGTGTAACACTGAATATATTAACACTTGGCGGTGTCGCTGTTGCTGTTGGCCGTCTTGTAGATGATAGTATTGTCGTGATTGAAAATATTTTCCGTAAAATGCAAACAGAAAAGTTTTCTGTACAAATGATTATTGATGCAACGAAACAAGTCGGTGTTGCAATTACAGCTTCCACTTTAACAACGGTTGCCGTTTTCTTGCCGATGAGTTTACTAAATGGAGGGCTTCAAGAGTTCCTTTTACCATTCGCTTTAACAGTTACGTATTCTTTACTCGCTTCGCTAATCGTTGCATTGACGGTAGTTCCTTTAATGAGTGCTGGATTATTAAAGAACACGAAAATTCCCGAACATAAACCAGCTGTTCGCTTTCCCAAAATAGTGACATGGTCATTGAATCATAAATGGATTGTTTTCGTCGTTTCTATCTTTCTATTTATAGGATCGATCGGTACTTATTTTGCCATTCCGAAAGGAGCAGTCGATAACTCCTCTGCCGATTATGTTGTGGCTACATTAAGCTACCCCAATGATACGCCAATCGATGAAATAAAGGAAAAAACAATCGAACTCGAATCCTCTATATTAGAAATGGATGAGGTAGAACATGTATTTTCACAAGTAGGCTCCCCAGCAGAAGCTGCTCAATATGGATGGGTAGGATCTCCGACGGAAGCATCTTTCAGTATTTTATTGCATGATAAAAAAGATACCGACGTCATTGTAAAAGAAATGGAAAAGAAGAAAGATCAATATCCTGAGGCCCTTTTAGAAGTTACTGCAGCGTCCTTCATGATGGGAGGAGCTAGCGCAACTATTACGATAGATGTAGTAGGTGAAAATTTAGTCGAGTTAGAAAAAACAGCAACAACTATTAAAGATAAAATGGATAACATAGACGGAGTAGAAGAAGTTACGACCAATCAAGACGAAAAGAAAACGGTGCACTCCCTTGTAGTTGATCCTACTAAAGGAAATACAGAACAAATCGCAGGGCAACTTAGTGTCATGCTAAATAAAACACCAATAGGAACAATCAGTTTAAATAATCAACAAAAAACGGTATTTCTAGAACCTCTTCTAGTGACGAAAACACCGGAAGACTTGGAAAATATACCAGTCATGACCGAATCAGGCCCTGTTCCAGTATCGTCCATCGCTACATTAAAAAGCGAAGAACGTTCTACGAGCCAGTTCCATAAAGACGGAGATGCCTATCTTCGAGTAACCGCATCCGTCGACTCTGCAAAGCTCTCGGAAATTTCAAATGCAATTAATGTAGAAATTTTCGGAGATGAAAAGGATAACCAAGGAATGGATATTCCAGATAATGTAGAAGTACTAATTGGTGGATCTAGTAGTCAGCAAGCAGAAGATTTTACAGATTTATTCCTTATCATGCTTGTATCTATCGGGATCGTATTCTTCATTATGGTCATCACATTTAAATCGATCAAGGCACCAATCGCCATTCTTTGCTCGTTACCACTTGCTGCAATCGGAGCTATCTTAGGAATTCTTATTAGCGGAATTTCCGTTGATATTACAGCTCTTCTTGGTGCATTAATGCTTATTGGAATCGTCGTAACAAATGCAATAGTGCTTCTAGACCGAGTGAAACAAAACGAAGAAAAAATGATTATCCGCGATGCACTTGTGGAAGCAACCGCAACAAGAATGAGACCGATCTTCATGACCGCACTCGCTACCATTTGTGCAATGCTTCCATTATTGTTGAAGCAATCCGAAACAGGTAGCTTAGTATCCCAAAGCCTTGCAATCGTTGTAATTGGCGGATTAGCTATGGCGACGTTGTTAACACTGATTGTCATTCCTTGCATTTATGAATTGCTTTATTTTAGAAAGTCTAAGAAACAACGGAAGGCTCAAGCGGCTGAGCAGGATGCTAATTCTTAATCTGAACAAATTAAAACCAGACCACTGCCTGAATGCTGTGGTCTGGTTTTTACTGTTTGTTCTTGTTAATTCGAAGGGTCTATTGCAATATTCTAGTATATTGATACTTCGGATTTAATAATCACCCTGTGTAAGAAACAATTCAGAATTTTTTTTTGCACAGGGACATTTTTTCACGTTGACTTACGAAAACAGAAGAAGTAAAATGTTAACCTAAAGCGTAGTTATTACGGTTTAATAATTAGCATATAATTAACGTGCATAGAATTTGTTGAATATTAAAATACTTGCAGTAGATAGGAGAAGTTTAATGAGTTTAAAAACAAAAATTCCTGTATATATTTTGAGTGGATTTCTTGGAAGTGGTAAAACAACCGTTTTATTAAAGATGCTAGAGCATTGTAAAAAAAAGGGACAACAACCAGGGATCATTTTAAATGAATTAGGTCAAGCAAATGTAGAAGGCCATTTGTTTGAAGATCGAAAAGTAGTTGAACTACTCAATGGTTGTATTTGCTGTACGATTCAAGATGATTTAAAAGAGACGATGAATGATTTAGTTGCGGAAATGGATTATAACCCCCTAGATGTTTTATTTATCGAAGGGACAGGTGTAGCAAATCCTTTAGAAATACAAGAAGTATTATTGACCGATCCTTATGTAAACCAATTTGAAATTATGTCGATTATTACAGTTATTGATGCTAGCCATTTCAGAGAGTATCAAAGTATTTTCACTAGCTCTAGCGAAGTGCGCAAGCTAGTTAAAGAACAAATTGTATGTGGCAGTCTTTTATTATTGAATAAGACTGATCTAATCCGACCTGAAGAGTTACAAAAGGTGATACGTAAAATTATACAAATGGGCGGAGACGAATCGAATATCATCCAATGTCAATTTGGCCAAGTAGAAAACGATATATTGTTTGAAAAACGATTTCAATCTTTTTTGATGAATCCACAAAATACAGATATTGCCAAAGAGCATGAACATCATCACTCTATTATACAAGCCATTAAATTAGAAGATATTCCATCCTTTCCGATAAAATCTTATGAAAAATGGTTTAAAGGACTTCCAAGCAACGTGTTAAGAGGAAAAGGATATATTGAAATTGAACAGACCTATGAACTATTAAACTTTCAATATGCTTCTAACAAAGTGACATTTACTAAACTACCTACTACTGCTCCTAAAAAATCGATTATTATTTTAATCGGAACTGATTTAAATAATGAAGTGATGAATGAACATTGTAGACATTTATTAGAAGGAATTCTTTAATAGAACAATTTTTTAAGGGATGTGAATAATTCATGCGAGCGAACAGGATCTCCTTATGGAAAGAAACCTTTATCTTCTTGATTTTTGGTATAATCGTATTTTCATTTATGGTCGCTGAATATATAGAAATACCTTTTGAAATTTCTAAAACTTGGTTAAATGCTGGAACAATATTTTTGAGCATCGTTTTAGAAGCATTGCCTTTTATTTTCTTAGGGGTATTTGCCTCTGCCTTCATTCAGACTTTCGTATCCGAAAGTACTGTGCAAAAATGGATTCCTAGAAATTCACTTGTCGCAATCATACCAGTAGCATTATTAAGTGCACTTTTTCCTGTTTGTGAATGTGCAATTATTCCAGTCGTAAGAAGACTGATCAAAAAAGGAATGCCATTGCATTTAGGTATTATTCTAGTCATCGGGGCTCCTATTTTAAATCCTATCGTTTTCGCTTCAACCTACTATGCATTCCAGTCAACACCCGGCATTGCTTATGCGCGAATGATTTTAGCGTTTATATTGGCAATTATAATAGGCTTTATCGTATTTCTCTGTTATCGAAATACGAATCAGTTGAAATGGACAACTACAGAGTTTATGGATAGTCATGTAAATATGGTGAACTCGAAGGAAAGTTCCAAAATGAAAATTTTTCTGTTTAATGCGACCGATGAGTTTTTTGATATGGGGAAGTATTTAATATTCGGAACAATCTTAGCCAGTCTATTTCAAACTTTTTTCAATCGAGATACATTAGTTAATCTTGCTTCAAGCGACATTGTCTCCCCACTTGTCATGATGGGTCTTGGCTTTATAATGTCTTTATGCTCAGAAGCGGATGCATTTGTTGCCTCCTCTTTTGCTCATACCTTCCCTACTGGATCCCTTTTAGCATTTTTACTATTTGGTCCTATGTTAGATTTAAAAAGTTCCTTTATGCTTTTTGCCTATTTTAAATTTAAATTTGTCATTGGCTACATGGTGATTGTTACACTATCTGTTTATGCGGTTATTTTGATTTTTCAACATTTTATTTTGTGAGGTGAGTTATGCGAAAAGAACCCGATTATCGATTTCATGTGTTTTTGAGAGGCGTTATTTTGATTGGTTTTTTCTTGTTGCTCTTCAAATTACTAATCTCTGGAGATATTCAAAACTTAATTGCGCCTAAAATGATCCCTTTTTCTTATTTTGCGGTATTGATATTACTAGTTCTAGGCGTTATGCAAATATGGCGCAGCAGCTCCAAAAATCGCACAGATTTATTTTGTAATTGTGGTTTTGACCATCATAATGCAGGCTCATTCATTGGAAACTTACTCATCTACTCACTATTTCTTATACCTTTGCTTGTCGGCTTTTGGTTTCCAGATACCGTTTTAGACAGTTCCATTGCAGCAAAAAGGGGTATCAACTATGGCTCCAACTTGGCTGCACCAAATGGGGATGTCGCTTATCTTATTGCTGAAAATACGTATAATAATGAAAGCTTAGAAGAGGATAGTGGTGGAGTAATAGATCCTAACTTGTATGAAGGCTATGATACAAATTTGGAATATAAAAATAGGGAAGAATTAAAGAATGAGCTGTTAAACAGTTCCAAAATTATCGTAAAAGACGCGTATTACTTAGACACTTTGGATATAATTGTTAATAATATTGACGCTTTCGTTGGCAAAGAAATAGAACTGATAGGCTTTGTTTTTAAAGAAGCAGATTTAAAAGCAGATCAATTCGTCGTAGCACGATTTGCTATCTCTTGTTGTATCGCAGACTCTACGGTTTTTGGTATTATTGCATCTGCTGATATGTCACACCCTGTTGCCACGGATGAATGGATAAGCACAACTGGTGTCATATCCAAAACAACAGTTGATGACTGGGAATTGCCAATGATCCAAGTGACTGAAATTGAGCGAATAGATCAACCAGAAGATCCATATGTGTATGAACTTTATATGCCTTATTAATGAACGCATAAAAAAGCATGAGCAAATTCGCATCATGCTTTTTTATAACGTTTGAAAAGAAAAGATTTATTTTTCACTATCAAAATCTACCCACTATATGTATTTCGCTGCCTCGTACGTTGCATACCACCAAAACTAATGAAAAAAATGCAACAATACAAAAAAAAGCCCAACTTTTCTTTTTCTTCATGCTATTTCCCCCTGAAATATTTAAATTAAATAACACTATTTCTCTTTTTATCATTACTCTTTTCTTATTTCACTCCTTCAAACGGTAATCATTTCGATTTGAAAGGATATAATCTATTATTTTGGCTCATCTTGAGTATTAGTTCCACTTTTTAATTGATAAATAAAAAAATGCGTTTGCCCTCTGCTTGTGGAAAGTGATTGGTGTAATCTATCCACTCTACTTTTTGACATCGAGCTTCCATTTTTTCATGGAGCTCTCCATCTATTTCTTTCATCCTTCTTACAACCTGATCGTAAGGCAAGTTAAAACGAGAGACCGCCAAGTGAAAGGGTGAATGCTTGAGTAATAGCTGGCAAAATTCATCTACGGTCTCTGCTTTTTCCACTAAAAGATCTTCTGTGTTTACAATAAATTGATAAAATTCTCTTTTGTCATCTGGAAGCTTTGCTACCTCACTTCGTAACAAAAACTCCATAAGCCGTTCATTCAAATTACTCACCTCACATTTAAAAACAGAACAGTCTCTTGTACTTCTCTCCGAAGGCTATGTGGAAGAACGAAAGCGCTTATTTTAGGACACGAAACTTGTCACCAACTCGATTTCTTTACACCAGGTAATTGTCCTTTATGTGCTAGTTCTCGGAAAGCAATCCTAGACATATTGAATTTGCGCATATAACCTCTTGGTCTCCCAGTCACTTCACAACGATTTTTCAATCGAGTAGGCGACGAATTTTTGGGCAGCTTGCCGAGTGCTGCATAATCCCCTCTTTCTTTTAATTCCTTCCGGAGTTCTGCATAGCGGATGACCAATTTCCGCTGTTTTTTGTCTTTGACCACTTTCGATTTTTTTGCCATTGTAATGCCTCCCTTAATATCTATTTTGTTTCTCTATGAAGTGTTACTTTGCGTAGTCGTGGGCAATATTTCTTTAGTTCAATACGTTCCGGATTGGTACGTTTGTTCTTCGTTGTAATATAATTGCGATCGCCCGACTCTGTACAGGCCAATGTAATATTCACTCTCATGGTTGCTCCTCCTCGGTATGTTTTTCACAAGCACAAACCATTAATCAGCTATAACTCCCTAGCTACACATTCAAAATAATACCAACTAAATCGTAATAATTACGATTTAGTTGGTATTATGAATTAAACCATATCATCATAAAAAAGTAAAGATTATTTTATTCACCAGTACATATTACAGTACCTTTAGCCCACTACCATTCTTTCGCCTCTACATAATTTATGCATGAGAATCAATAATTGAAGGAGGCATGAAAATGGCATATGAAAATGACAACTTGCCTACAGAAAAAAACAATCACTTCGTCGAAACAACTGGCTTTAGCGATAAACCCTTTTGGAATTTGATACAGCAGGTGGATTCTTTTTTCAATCAATTCTTTAACCACTTGGACACTCATCTGCTTCCTAATTCCTTGCAAGTGAGCACATATGAAACCGGAACAGAAGTGATAGTTGAAGTGGCATTACCAGGTTGCAATCGAAACCAGATCCAGTTAGAAATTATCGGCAACCGGTTACGAATTGGAATTGAGGACTCCCTTCAGGAGGAGTTTAAATATGAAACACATACAGGAAGAAGACAATTTTATTCACGAAGAGAGCAGATTGTCTCCCTTCCATTTACAATTCCTGAAAAAGAAGCACTTACCACTTTTCACAAGGAAGTATTAAGAATAACCATCCCGAAAAAAGATACTCAACCAAAATACCTTACAATTGATGACTAACAAAAATCAAAAGCTCTAAGCTCCTATATCTACCCCGATTTAATAGCAGGCACGACGAATCGAATGTTGCATATTATAGGAATAATGCCTCACAACCATTTTCGTCTCACCCCAAGTCAACTTGTTTTTTGAAAAAATGGTTGCTTTCATCGGCAAATTGGTTGCTCTTGGAATAGACTTGGTTGCTCTTGGAATAGACTTGGTTGCTCTTACGCTGGTTTGGTTGCTTTCGGAATAGAATTGGTTGCTCTCAACAACTGACTAGTTGCCATTTGCCACTTTCTGGATATAAAAGTAGAATAAACTGTGCTTCCTAGCAAGTCGATACTGATAAATAAGCAATTTCTTGTGGTTTGCAGAAGAAATCTGAGCGACGCCTTATCCTTATACCGCTTTGGGATACTATATGTCACTAGCAAAAAGTAATCCGCCTCATAATATTTTATAAATTTCTAAACGTAAAAAAGCTACAATCACCGATTCTAATCGGTGATTGTAGCTTTTGCTTTATATACGATATATATATTGATAGAATCTAAAATTTGTGGTAAATTAGTATAGAAACACTTTTTCTTTATTATGATATATATATTTTCCCTAATTTAATTATATATCATAATTCTCCATCGGTCAACTATTAATTCATTTTTAAAGGAGTGCTTGATATGGGTAAAGATTTCCAGCAGGAACAAGAACGCGTAAACAGTGTAATGGAAACAATTACGGAACAAATTAGCAAACTGGAAGGCGAAACTACTCGACGCCGAAATGAAGTCGTTGATTTTCGTAAACACTTTTGGGATGACGTTAAAGTAAACACCGATACTTTCGATGACTATTTAGAGACGATTATCAGTTTGCGACAACAGGCTCAAAATCTTTCCATAACACAAAGCACTCATAAACAAGCTTTCAATAAGTTATCCGCACTGCGCCGCATGCAAGAGGTACCTTATTTCGGTCGGATCGATTTCACCGAGGATGGAACTTCAAACGCAGAACGTATTTATATCGGCGTTTCCACACTTAGGGATACTAGCGAAGAGAACTTTCTAATCTACGACTGGCGGGCACCAATCTCTAGCGTTTACTACGACTCCTCACCTGGTCCTGCCAAATATAGCACACCTGAAGGAATTATCCACGGTATGCTGGAGAAAAAATGGCAATATATCATTCATAACGGTGTTATCGAATCGATGTTTGATACTAGTCTCACTATCGGAGATGAAATTTTACAGCAAGTGCTCGGCAAAGGCACCGACAAGCATTTACACAGTATAGTTGCCACCATTCAACAAGAGCAAAACCTTATCATACGGCATGATCATAAGCGTTTGCTCATCGTGTCAGGTGCTGCTGGGAGTGGCAAGACATCTGCAGCTATGCAAAGGATTGCTTACTTGCTCTACAAGTATCGGGAAAGCATAAGAGCCGATCAAATTATTTTATTTTCTCCTAATGCAATGTTTAATAGCTATGTTTCCACTGTATTGCCTGAGCTCGGAGAAGAGAATATGCAGCAGGTTACATTCCAAGATTACTTGAACCATCGACTAGGTGACGATTTTCAAGTGGAGAATAGCTACGAGCAATTAGAATTTGTATTAACTGCATCGGATACCCCTTCCTACCAAGCTAGGACAGCGAGCATTCGATTCAAGGCATCCCCTCGTTTTTTTGAAGCTATTCAAGCATATAGGCAATCACTGGAATTATCAGGCATGATATTCAAAGGAATTAAATTTAGAGGAAAACCAATCGTTACAGCTGAACAAATTACGGATAGGTTTTATAGTAGTGACAGATCGCTTCGCTTTTCTAGCAGGTTGGAGAACTTAGTGGAATGGCTAAACAAGCAAATGGATGAAGCGGAGAAACGTGAGCTAACCCAACCGTGGGTGCAAGAAGAAATTGAGTTGCTTAGTAATGAAGAGTACCAAAAAGCTCGAATTCTTTTACGAAAAAAACAAGGCTTTATAGAAGAGACGCTTGACAATTATGAAAGCGAGACCGAAGCAATCGGCCGCTTGATCGTGCGTAAAAAGTTGAAGTCCTTGCGGAAACAAATTCAGTCGCTTCATTTTATTCATATGAAAAAAATTTACAAGCAGCTTTTCACTGATTCAACACAGATCAAACAGTGGATCGATGGAAATACACCCGAGAAGTGGGATGATATTTGTCTATTGTCAGTAAAAATGCTGGACCAAGGTAAACTTTATTATGAAGATGCTACACCGTTTCTACTTTTAAAAGAGTTAATCCAAGGATTTCAGATGAACAGCTCGATCAAACATGTCATTGTGGACGAAGCACAAGATTATTCTCCGTTTCAATTCGAATTTTTAAAGCGTTTATTTCCTGCAGCGAAAATGACTGTACTTGGTGACTTTAATCAAGCCATCTTCGCCCATGCCAGCGAAACAAGTGATTTCCACACGCTTACAGATTTATATGGACCAGATCAAACAGATATGATCACTTTGACCCGTAGCTACAGATCCACCAAACCAATTGTTGAATTTACACGTCGCCTTGTACCAAACGGCGAAAGTATAACAGCTTTTGAACGCGACGGAGAGCCACCTGTGCTGACGCAATTGCAAGATCATGCCGAACTGCACCGCTCCATCGCTTCTAAAATCGCAGACTTACGCAATCAGCAGTATAATACGATTGCGATTATATGCAAGTCAACCGCAGAAAGCATTAGCGCATATGAAGCACTGAGTAGCGTGGATGATATTAAGCTCGTAAAGAAAGGCTCCACTGAGTATGAACAAGGCGTGGTCGTCATACCTGCTTATTTAGCAAAAGGCATCGAATTCGACGCAGTGATCATTTATAATGCATCCGCACAAGTATACGGCGATGAGGGTCTTCGCAGATTATTCTACACCGCCTGTACAAGGGCCATGCATTACTTGCAGCTATATAGCGTAGGTGACCCGAGCCCTCTTTTACACAATATCGAGCAAGAGAGTTTACTACCGTAATCACATTCAACTAAAAACAGACCAAGGCTTAAATGCTTTGGTCTGTTTTTTCACTAGTTGCCTATTAAATTTCTAGATATCCGAAAAATTTATCGAGAAGGCCTAGGTTCTTGACAATTAGAACATTTTTTCTGATTGCTACCTTTAAATTTAGTAAACGTTTTTTCAAATTCATTTCCACACGAACATTTAAACTGTAGTTTTTGAGAGAACCCTAGATACTCATTCGATAGTAATTCACTATCTGAATTTTTCTTGACATAATCCCGTATTAGTTCAATCGTCCATTTTTTATTCATATAAACACCTCCGATTGTTTTTCCTTTCAATTAGACTTCAAACTACCCAATCTATCTGAATCCCTATTGTACCATCACTTTTTAGAATCCTGTTTTAGACTGAAATATTCCTCAATTAGTGATTATCTAAGCAGTTTGCTCGACATTTCTTTCATTATACAAGTTCAAATTCTGCACCAACTGGCGGAAACAATTAAAAAATCATCTCAAGCTTAAAAGCCGAGATGATTGTTTATGCTTGTTTTCCAATTTAGAATGTAATAACTCCCAAAACAATTGCTGCAATAATCATGACAAAACAAGACCCTAATGCCCACTTAATTATAAACTTTTGATGATCTCCGAATTCCACACCTGCCATACCAACTAGCAAGTAAGCTGAAGCCATTAACGGACTCATCGCATGGACTGGTTGACCTAATATAGATGCTCGTGCAATCTCTACTGGATCTACACCATAAGCTGCCGCAGTCTCAGCTAAAATCGGCAATACTCCAAAATAGTAAGGATCATTTGCCATAAAATAAGTAAACGGAATACTTGTTATAGCTGTAATGACCGGAAAAGAGGAACCTAAAGACTCTGGAATTATTGCAACTAAGCTATTTGCCATCGCATCAACCATTTCTGTTCCAGATAAAATTCCCGTAAAAATACCGGAAGCAAAGACTAGCCCAACAACTGCAAGTACATTTCCTGCATGATTAGATATTCTTTCTTTTTGGTGATCTAGATTTGGATAGTTAATCATAAGCGCTATAACAAAGGCAATCATGAATAAAGTAGATAATGGTAATACAGAAGTAACCAGACAGATGATTAAAGTAACCGTTAATGCAAAATTGACCCATAACAATTTTGGTCGCTTATAGTCTGCCAATGTGGAAGTCGCAGCTAGCTCACTTAAAGCAAGCATCTCTTCCTTCGAATATTGAATCTTAGCAACTCCTAATCTTTTACGTTCTTTTTTCCCTAGAATAAACGCCGTAAATAAAATCCACAGAATTCCCGCTGCCATGACAGGGATAAGTGGTGTGAACACATCTGCTACATCTAGCTGAAGTGCTGCTACTGCTCTGGCTGTTGGACCACCCCAAGGTGTCATATTCATCACGCCAAATGAAAGCATCGCAACACATGTTAAGATAAGCGGGTTCATTCCAATTCGCTTATAAAGTGGAAGCATCGCTGAAACGGTAATCATATAAGTTGTCGTTCCATCCCCATCAAGTGCTACAATCATCGCAAGGATAGCTGTACCTATCACAATTTTTAACGGATCGCCCTTCACAATCGTTAAAATTTTAGCAACAAGCGGATCAAACAAGCCCGCATCAATCATTATCCCAAAATAAAGGATGGCGAACATTAACATAACACCAGTCGGTGCAACTTGCTTAATGCCATCTAACATCATTTCACCAATACCTGGTCCAAATCCTCCTAGTAAGGCAAACAAAATTGGTATTGCAACTAAGGCAACCATAGCGGACATACGTTTAGTAATAATTAAAAACATAAATACTGCAATCATTGAAAAACCTAAAATCGCTAACATAGTATTCCCCCCAAATAACTACTCCCCAATTGTCATTTATCAAATGTGAAAATAATTGAACAATTTAGATATTGTTTAAATATAAAGGAGGAGCATCTCTATGTAAACGTTTACAAAATATTGTTATTTAAATACTTTATAGCTATTTCGTACATATAATCTATATTCTGATAATTCGCTCATTCAACTATTAAGCCTTTACCGACCTTTCAAGAAAATCCTGTCTACCAAATAGATACCTCAAAAAAATCGGCACGATGAACAAGATGAAAAAAACACGAAACAACTGATAAGCGGCAACCATTGATACATCTGCATGGACCGTATGAGCCGTAACACCCATTTCTGGTAAACCACCTGGAGCTATACATAAAAATGCAGTTGTCATTGAAATCGGATAGATTGTATGTAAGCCATAAGCTAAAACGAAAGCAAAACCGACAATCAATAATCCGGAAATAACCGAAAATGGCAATAGCCTTTTCCAATTTTTCAACATATTCATTTTGATTCCAAGACCTAAATAAACTCCTAAGCAAAGTTGCGCAAGTACGATAAGCATGGGAGGTAGTTGAAATGTTTCAAAGCCACTTACAGTTAATATAGCTGATGATAGTAGGGGTCCTATAATCCATGGAGTAGGAAACTTGAAGTGAACCGCACAAGCAGTGATAAGTAAAACAATCGCAATAACCGTAATAACCTGAAAAAAATTACCGTGTCCAGTTTGCGTTACTAGATCGATTGTAGGTTTACTTTTTTCTGTTTCGCCACTTGAAAATGCATAGATTGATAGTGTTGGTACAATGAAAATAACGGTTAACATTCTAATTGTTTGCATGAATGTAACAACCGTTGAATCTGCTCCCTTGATCTCTTCGCTCAATAAAACCATTTGGGATAAACCACCTGGTGTCGTTCCCATTACAGCACTTGGTATATTAATACCAGTTAACTTGGAAACAAAAAAAGCAATTGCCAGCCCGACAGCTACCATTAGAATGGTAATAATGACCATTGATGGCAACTGGTCAATTATCTGTCTCGCACTAACAATCGTAAATGATAAGCCCATACTATAACCTAATAACATTTGGCCCCCATTTCTAAAGCTTGCAGGCCAATATAAATCCTGTTTTGAAAATAGCTTCCAAATAAAAACAGCCGTTAATGGTCCTAACATCCATGACAAAGGTAAATTTAGTAACGTGAATAATAAACCACCTATTATGCCACATAGTAAAGTTTCTACAAATGGAAGTTGGCTTTGTTTTCTTTTATTTATCAGCTGTATAATCGATCTCAAAGTCATGATGTCCTCCCTTTCCTACTTATTCATCTACATTCAAAAAACGAGGCTGACCCGGGTCATGTTATACCTCTCAACCATCTTGCATGAAACGGTGGAGGTGTTAACACATATATCCCTAAGTCAACCTCGTCATTTTACAATCCCCATTAAATTACAGCTTCTACAATCCGATCGTTAAAATAGACAACATTTGAGAGAATTTTACTATCTGTTATCTTTTGAGCTGAATCTCTTGCTTCTTTCTCATCCTCAAATTCAAACATTTTAATACTACCTTCATCCGTGTAAACAGTTATAATCCACATTCATCCGTTCCCCCAATAGTGTATTAAAAAGTAACGATACCGAGACAGTAGATAAATTCAAAACAAAGTTGCTGTCGTATACTTTTCCACTATCATACAGCTGTTATAATACAAAGTAAATAATAAGAAATGTAAATTTTATTAAGTTTATATAAACAATTTTGTTCATTTTATTCAGGTGTTGCTAGTCTTCCCCATTAACCTTCATTAAAGCCTCATACATCTTACTTTGCTCTTCTAGAAATTTAGATGTTTCACTACTATTCTTATAAAAATCTTTCCACATATACTTCTCTAGCGTTTGTTGCCATTTTTCTGTGTGCACCATTTTTTCAATCGTGCTATCCCAAAACTGAATTTCATCTTTCGTCATATTGGGCGGTCCCATAATACCACGCCAATGTTCAAAAACTAGTTCAATTCCTTCTTCTTTCCATGTAGGGATTTCAGGAAGTTCTTTCAATCTGTCATCCGATGAGATCACGAGCAGTTTTACTTGATCTAAATCATAATATTTTTTAGCCTCTGCTAATGTCATTGTTGCCACATCTATTTGTTTTTTTAATAATGCATCCACAACTTGGGCACTATTTTCATATATAAAAAAGTCAAGTTCCTCGGGTTGTAATCCAACTTGTTTGCCTGCTAATACAAAAGAGAGCTGATCGTCATTCCCTAATCTTGGTGAAACACCAATCTTATATGCATGCGGAGTTTCTTTCAAATTTTCCATTAAGCTTTTTGCACTACTTATAGTTGAATCTTTCGAAACTATGACAACTTCCCATTCTGTAGCCAAAATGGCGATTGGAGTAAAATCTTTATAAGTGATCTTACTTTGACCAAGTAAATAATTGGTAATGAGCAAGCTGGAATTGATAGCTAATACATGATCTTTTTGCTGTTTCGTATATTTCCACCCTAACTCACCGCCAGCTCCAATTTTATTTAACAAACGAATATCCTCGTCCATTAAATTTTCACTCATTAAGACGTCTTGCATCGCTCGTGCAGTTAAGTCCCATCCACCCCCGATTGAGCTTGGAGCAATAATCGTTACTTCATCTGAAATCACTTCTTGATCCTTTTCTAGGGAACATCCGGTTAAAAGCGTTGCAAAAAGAATGAAAACGACCATTATTTTTTTCCTCATTGTTCATCCCTCATTAACTCATTCAAATTGACTCTTACTTGTTATTCTATCAAGTAATACTTCCGCTGAGGTCTACCTACAATTCCATATTCATGCTTTGCTGTGCATACTTCTATCGAAACCAGATATTCTAAATATCTTCTTGCAGTCGTTCGAGACACCCCCATTTTTTCACTCATTTCATCGATGGAAACGCCTCTAAGCTCTTCTACGACTCCTTTTATTTTCTCTAATGTATGGCGATCAACCCCTGTAGGAAGATCTTTTTGCATGATTGTAGATGGATTTATAGCCCCAAAGAATCGATCAATCATTTTCTGATCTATCTCATCACTTCTATTCAGTAATTCTTTCTTTCTCTTATAATCTTCAATCGTGTCCATAAATTTTTTCATTGTTACTGGCTTTAATAGATAGTTGGCTACACCGTATTTGACAGCCTTTTCAAGCATAGTTTTTTCCGTTGCAGCAGTCACCATAATAATATCAATTGCCGGATAACTCTCTCTAATTTTGACTAATAAATCAGTGCCAAGCTCATCTGGCAAATAAACGTCTAGTAACAGTAAATCCACTTCATTTTCACTTAAAAGTTTTATTGTTTCTTTCGCATTTAGCGCCTTCCCGACCAGTTTTACACCTTCTATCTTTTGTAAAAACTGCTCTTGTACTTGTGCAATTCGAAAATCATCCTCTGCAATTGCAACATTAATCATTTCTTCCCACTCCTTACTCTATCCCGAAACCTTTTTTGGAAGGTAAACTGTAAAAATAGCCCCTCCCTTTCGTTCATTATTCACTTCAATTGTTCCACCTAATGATTCTACAATTCGCTTGACATTGAACAGGCCGTACCCTCTGTTTTCACCTTTTGAAGAGTATCCCATCGTAAACAACGACTCTAACATGTCGTCTGAAATTCCTTTTCCATTGTCCGTTATTTCTATAATAATATCGTTTCCAACACCCGTAATGGAAAAAGCTACTTTTTTCTCCTGCTGATGTGCAACAGCATCAAATGCATTATCGATAAGGTTTCCAATGATTGTGACGATATGCGCTACCTCTATATGACTAGGTAAAGGATCTACATAACTGTCGGCATCTATTTCAAAGATAATTTTCTTTTCTGATGCTTTTCCTAGCTTACCTAACAAAATAGCTTGGACATTTCCATCATTAATTTGATTAAATAATATGCGATTTTGATGCTGATGAGTGATAGACTCTTTTTGAATAAATTCAAATGCATCCTCATAACGTTCTAATTGTAATAATCCTGATAACAAATATAATTTATTGGCATATTCATGTGTTTGTGCGCGAAGTCCCTCTGAATAATCACGAACTTCTGTTATAGTATTCATCAGCTTTTTTAACTCCGTTTTATCTCGAAAACTAGAAACGACACCTACAACAATCCCATTTTCAATAATCGGGATTAGATTAAAGATAAACATTTTTTCGTTTATCAAAACTTCCACATTATGAGCAATCTTTCCGGTCTGTAATACATCCTCTATATTTATAGCTTGCAGGACATGCTGAATATGCTGACCTATAAAGTCTTCTTCGTTAAGATTCAACATAGACTTTGCAGAATGATTGATTAAAGTTAATAATCCATTTTCATCAATAGCTATTATTCCTTCTTTAACGGATAAAAGAATGGCATTCCTTTCCCTAAACAAGGAAGCAATTTCATGAGGCTCCAGACCCAACGTATCTTTTCGAATACTTTTGGTCAGAAATATACCGCCAATGATTCCTAACAATAAAACAATCAAGGATGCCACGATAATGACTTTAATTCGTTGATAAATACTCTCATAAATGTCTCTTTCCAAAAACTCAACGGATACAGTTCCGATCACCTGATTATATTCTCCATAATCTGCAATAATAGGTACCTTTCCAATTAAAACGGAACCTTGCTCCCGCTCTACTTCAAAATTGTTAGAACCACCAAAAATTAATGCCTGATAACTTGTGTCGTCTAAACGCTTCTGACCGACAAGGCTCTGATCCGTATGTGAGTAAATGACTCCCTCACGATTTTCAATCATAATATTTGCCGCATCTACCTGATCTTTTACTTGCTCGGCAATTGGTCGAAAATGGGTCTCTATATCCTTTTTTTCAATAGCATCCCTAAACTCAGGCATGAGAGAAATCGTCTTAGCTGTTTGCAAAGCTAATTGTTTGACTTGATTCCTTGTATCAACAGACTGCAAGTAAGCAAATATGCTTGCAAGAAGAATAATGATGAAAAGGATAAGCGTACTAATGAGCCCTAATATTTTTGTTTGTAATGGAATTTTATTCATTGGCATAACTCTTTTCTTAACAACCTATCTTTTCAATTTTAGCATTTCTCAAATAAGTTTACATGAAATGGGGGCAATATGAAAAAAGAAGATCCGCTACGAATAGCGAACCTTCTTTTTTCATTACAGGATAAGACTTACAATAACCGCAGATAATATACTCACTAATGTTGCTCCGTATAAAAGTCTTAGACCGAACCTTGCTACAACATTCCCTTGTTTTTCATGGAGACCTTTTACAGCCCCTGCAATAATGCCAATAGAAGAGAAGTTAGCAAAGGAAACTAGGAACACTGAAATGATTCCGATCGACCGTTCACTTAAGCTTGACGCTAATTCATTTAATGAGAGCATTGCCACAAATTCATTTGTAACTAATTTGGTAGCCATAATACCGCCGGCTGTTACCGATTCTGAAACAGGGATCCCCATTAATATCGCAAATGGAGCAAAGACAAATCCCATAATTTCTTGGAACGAAACGCCAAATATCATATCAAATAAGGTATTTACTCCTGCCATTAATGCAACGAATCCGATTAACATCGCCGCAACTATGATGACAACTTTGAATCCATCTAGAATATACTCGCCCAACATTTCGAAGAAGCTTTGTTTTTCTGATTGAATAACAAGGAGATCCTCTTCTTCTGTGACTGTATAAGGATTAATAATGGAAGCAATGATAAATCCACCAAATAAATTAATCACGATTGCCGTTACGACATATCTTGGCTCAATCATTGTCATATAAGCTCCGACAATAGACATCGATACAGTGGACATAGCGGATGCAGATAATGTATATAGACGTTGAGGGGTTAAAAGGCCAAGCTGTTTTTTCACGGTAATAAAAACTTCAGACTGTCCAACAATAGCGGATGCAACCCCGTTATAAGATTCTAATTTGCCCATGCCATTAACTTTACTAATAGCCCAGCCTAACCATTTCATAATAAAAGGAAGCACTTTAATATGCTGCAGAATTCCTATCAGAACCGAGATAAATACGATAGGCATTAGAGCTGTTAAGAAGAAAGGAGCTTGTCCTTCATTCGCAAGGCCACCAAATACAAAATTGATTCCTTCATTAGCGAAATCTAGTAATTTTTCAAACCCAGCTGCGATTCCCTTAATAAGGATTAATCCAAATTTTGTATTCAGTAATAAAAATGTTAATATTACTTGAAGTATGAGCATCTGGATAATTGGTCTGATTTTTATTTCTTTACGATTGTTACTTGCAATCCAGGCAAGACCTAGAACAACAATTAAGCCTATGATTGAGATTAAATAATTCATTTAAAGCCTCCACAAAGTTGTATTATTAGAAGGTCGAACGTCTGACCATTTCACTTCCTTACTAAGTATACATATTTAACTCATTATGTCCAAATACTATTTATTAAATGTACCCATACAGATAAAAGAATATTATATTATACCTCTTCTTCGTCCAATAAAAACCTAACTCCATTACCTTATCAAAAATCTCCACACCAAAAAGCCACACCCACGAAAATCATCTTCCATGAGTGTGACTTCTATATTCTTTCTGCTAATGTTATAAATTTTAAGAATTCACAGAAACGGTTTTACCTTCCACACGGTCTTTAGCATACTCAGCTGTAGCTGTAAATAGTACGTCAGAAGATGAGTTTAGTGCAGTTTCACAAGAATCTTGGACAACTCCAATGATAAAACCTACACCTACAACCTGCATGGCAATATCATTTGGAACACCAAACAAATTACATGCTAGCGGGATAAGTAATAGGGATCCACCCGCAACACCTGATGCACCTGCTGCAGAGATAGCTGATACAACTGAAAGCATAAGTGCAGTCATAAAATCTACTTCAATTCCTAAGGTGTTAACTGCAGCAAGTGTTAGCACAGAAATTGTAACAGCTGCACCAGCCATATTAATCGTAGCACCTAACGGGATCGAGACTGCATATGTGTCCTCGTCCAAACCAAGTTTTTCAGCTAATTTCATATTTACTGGAATATTCGCAGCTGAACTACGTGTAAAGAATGCATAAATACCACTTTCTCTTAAAACCATGAAAACAAGTGGATAAGGATTTTTTCGTGTATAGATAAATACGATTAACGGATTCACTACAAGCGCGATAAATAACATACATCCAACTAAAATCAAAATCAATCTACCATAGTCAACTAAAGCAGAAAGACCACTAGTTACAATTGCATCAAATACAAGCCCCATAATACCAAGCGGCGCAAGATTGATTATCCATTGCACTACTTTCGTAATAGCATCCGAAAAACTGCCTAACATGTCTTTCGTATTTTGATTGGCATTTTTTAATGCAAGTCCAAGAACGACTGCCCACATCAATATACCAAGATAGTTAGCATTAATTAATGCATCGATTGGATTGGCAACTACATTAAACAGTAACGTTTTAATAACTTCCACAATACCTTCTGGTGGAGATAAATCTTCTACTCCTGTTGTCAGTGTTAATGTAACTGGGAACATAAAGCTTGCAATTACAGCGACAACTCCAGCAAGAAGTGTACCAATAGCATACAGACCAAGAATCGATTTCATATTCGTTTTCTTACCACTTTTATGACCGGCAATGGCGTGCATCACTAAAAATAATACTAAAACTGGTGCAACTGCCTTTAATGCCCCAACAAATAAAGAACCAAGAATAGTGACCCCACTTGCAGCATTAGGAACGGTTAAAGCTAAAATAACACCAATAACAATACCGACAACGATCCTTTTTACTAGACTAATTTGGTTCCATTTTACTAATAAATTTTTCATCCTACTATCCCCCAAAAATTACTTAAAACTTGCTTGAAACAAAGTGCAGCCACTTCTCCCAGTTGAAATAAGGTGTACTTATTTTACCTTTAAATAGACTGATATTTTATTTTAACACAAATTATTAGAATTTTGCATTGTTATTTTTTGTTAGCATTCCTTAAGAAAACTGTACATGTTTTAGCCGAATTTTTGAATCATATGGACAGGATGGGGACATCGTGAAAACAACAAAAAAGCCAAATTAAAAAACCGGTTTCTGAACATACAGAAATCGGCTTTATATATATTTTTATCGCTATTATACTAGCGGCTTTTGAATTAATGTAGCAAATTCTAACTGATGCACATGCCCATCATCAAGGGTAGTAGTACCTTTGACAAAGTGTACGTGTTTGTCTTCGCTAACACGGATAGCAGGCCCTGTCTCTATTGCAACTTCGTGATGATGATCTAAATAATCAGTATTAACCATAAGTACATGTATATGACTATTCCCTCTCGGAATTACTTCACTCGTAACCCCTGCAAAACGATGATTATGTCTGTCATCTCCTTCTTCAGCTAATTTGGTACTCGCTAAAAATTCATGAACATGCGTTTGGTGTGTTTCATCTGAAGTTTTTTTCTTGTTAGCCTGCTCTTCTTTATTGTTCTTCTCTTTTAGGTCCTTTTCTTTTTCATGTAACTCTTTACTCATTTAACAGGGTCCCCCTTAAAATTAGACTACTGTATATACTATTGGTTGAGTAAGGGGTTTATGAATATTTTTGTTCCCTACAATGTGTCAGAATCAAATATGAAAATCATAACATTCATCCTTGGTTGAATTAACATGAATGTTTCAATCACAGGGTAGCTATTTATATTTCGTGAAATTAATACGACGCTAGTTATACTTATCACACTAGTCCAAGTCCATTCATATTTTTGACATATTATATTTTTAAGTCAAACTAAAAAGGGGGGAGATTATGGAACCGTTCGTTATGAGAAATATGGGACGTCAGGTTATGGTGAGAGATAGAATGGGTAGAAGACGCATCGGAATGATAGATGGAGTTGTCCCAGGAAGAGGAATGTTTATACGAAATCGCTTTAGAAGAGAATTTTTGCCTTTCTTCTTAATCGCAACTCTATTTTTAATATAAAAAATTTTGATCCCTGTGATAGAAACAATCATGAAAATTATAACATTCACGTTTATTTGAATTAACATGAATGTTTCTAACACAGGGTAGCTTCTAATACCTGTTGTTTCTTAAAAAAATAAATACAACACTCAATATTAAGGATAATAATCCTACTAAGATTACGTATTGCGTTCCCATCGCTGAGATGAATAAGCCCCCCACAGCTGTACCGATTGTTGTTCCTATATTTGCGGACGATAAAAACAAGCCGTTAGCAAAGTCGGGAGCTTCAGGTGCTGCAGATGTAAGCACATATTGAGTAATATTTGCTGAGATTCCGGCTAATATCCCCCAAAGTAAGATAATAATTATCATAGGCAAGGTAAGCTGTCCCATGAAAAATTGGATGATATAGACAAGTCCCAATAGAAAAGGAAGAGAAACAATTGTTTTGATAGGATTCATAGTAAGCAGCCTTCCCGCCAAAATGTTTCCAATAATATTTGCTGCACCGTAAATAAATAACATCAAGCTAGTTATACTTGGTGATATATTCGTCACGGTCTGTAAAAAATCGGCTAGATAGCTGTACACCCCAAAAACTGCAGAGTTTAGCAAAATGACAATGATGATAGACAACCATGTAACAGACTTTTTCAATACATTTAATTGCGCTCCATAGGAGATCTTTTCTTTAACCGGCATGGATGGAACGAATAATAAGGTAGCAATAAGTACAATGATATTAACAAGAGCGAAAAACGCCAACGCTATTTGTAAATTAGACACACTAGCGATAAAACTAACGATCGGAACGCCGACTACCATCCCCGCGGACACACCAATAAAAATCTTGGATACCGCTTTAGGGGCTTCCTCTTTGCTAACCGACTCAGCAGCAGCTGAAAATGCCAACGAAACATAAACCGGATGAAAAAGGGCAGGAATAATTCGGGCAATTAATAAAACAGTAAAATTAGATGTGAATATAGAGACAATGTTCCCTACAACAAAAACACTTAATACAAGTACCATCACTTTCTTTCGATTTATCCCTGAAAATAATAAGGGCATTGTTGGAGCCGATATAGCAACGCCTATGGCAAAAATACTAACCAACCATCCCGCTTTTGCAACACTCACATCGAAAAAAGCCGCGATATCGGGCAATATCCCAATAAAGCCCATTTCAGTATTTAAAATACCGAAAACTCCTATTGTCAGAATAAATAGTAGTAAACTTTTTCTATTCATTAAAAATAGCTCCTCTCATGCACATCTTCTCTATTTATTTTACTTTCACAATCAGGAAATTACTAATACCTATATCTTATATTGTGATATGCTCGAAAGGCATACTACATTGTGTATAAGGGAGTCTGAATGATGGAATTTAGAGTTCTACGTTATTTTCTTACTGTCGCAAGAGAAGGAAGTATAACAGGAGCGGCAAATTTTTTGCATGTGACACAACCAACTTTGTCGAGGCAATTAAAAGAGTTGGAAGAGGAGCTGGGAAAGAAATTATTTATCCGGAAAAGTCACCATATCGTTCTTACAGAGGAAGGGATGCTCCTAAGAAAGAGAGCGGAAGAAATCATTGACATGGTTGTTAAGGTGGAAGAGGAATTTAATGCGATGGAAGAAACGATAGGAGGAGATATTTACATAGGGGGTGGAGAAACAAAGGCTATGAAGCTGATTGCGCAGATAGTGAAAGATTTGCAGTCTAAATATCCAACTATCCGATACCACTTCTTCAGTGGTAATTCCGATGCAGTGACGGAGCAGCTTGATAAAGGATTACTCGATTTTGGAGTTTTGATTCAACCAGCCGATTTGTCAAAATACAATTATATTAATATACCGGCCAAAGATGTCTGGGGCGTTGTTATGAGAAAAGATAGCCCCCTAGCTGTAAAAGAAAGCATCCAGAAGACTGATTTAATAGATGTCCCCCTCCTCTTATCAAGGCAAGCTATTAAACCGGGATTATCTAGAAATGAATTCTCTGAGTGGTTTGGGGATGATTATGAAAAGTTAAAGGTGATTACGACATATAATCTTGTGTATAATGCTGCCATATTGGTTGAGGAAGGTATCGGTTATGCAGTCACCCTTGATAAAATAGCAAATACATCTAGCGAGAGTAACCTTTGTTTTAGACCATTAGAACCGAGACTTGAATCTGGATTAAATATCGTTTGGAAAAAACAGCAGGTTTTTTCCAATGCCGCCAATCTATTTTTCGAGGAAATTAAGGATAAGTTTTCAAATCATGAATCTGTTGAATAAGAAGAACAACAAGCTTATTTTAAAGTAATGAAAGCTTGATATGGACATCCCAGAAAAGGACTGGGTGTGGTTTGCCCGGTCCTTTTCTTATTTAAATTGAATTAAAATTTCGGCAGTACTTTCCTTGCGCTAAGAAATATCCATGTACTTAATACAAAGGGCATGGTTAAGGGAGGAAGGCCAAAAGGAAGAAGCCATGTATGAAGACTCGCTGCGATTGGAACGGTCAAACACGCAGCAATAATTCCCGTAACATAAGAAAGTCGCCGTTTGCTCGTATTAAATACAATTGCTACAGCGATGGCAGTTAAAATACCATTGTAGCCGTACAAGCCTACAAATATTAATGAGTGTTCTGCTCCTAGTATTAAAGCTGTTAATAAAGCTGCTACATTCCCTAAAAATGCATAAAGACCAAGTCGCCAATCAGCCCAAAAAACGGCAACAAAAAGTAAAATTCCAGCTATTGTATGATCAAGGAAAAATACTTGTCCAATTCCGGTAAAGATGCCTTCTGTCAAATTAAAGGGTCCCGTAATATCTAATTTCCATTGCCATAAACTTTGAGGAACAAGTGCGTTACTCGTATGGACTGCACTTAATCGATAAGAAACGAGCAAGGTAAACAAAGTTAAGATAACAAAAGGGAATGATAGTACCGGTATGCCCGTATTTTTCATCACATGTATCAATGCGGCAGTCACGATGGCAGCAAGAAGGGCGCCGATTAGACTGAGGACCCAATGGAATGGACCAGTTAGAAACAAGTACAGTGCCATGCCTGTAAGCACGGAGTTAAAACCAAATAGCCCTTGATTAACAATCTCTTTATCAGCACCACCCAATTTACCAAGTAATGTACCAATCATTGCCGATAGCATAGCAATGACTCCTAAAGAAGTGGAAGATATGGTAATCGCAAGTAAAATGATAGCTCCAGTACCGGCATTTTCTATCAAAATTGCTTGTGAGATACCTTTCAGTGATACTGTTATAAAATGAAAGGCCCGATTGACAAATGAATTATTTTTCACCGTATGTTCCACCCCCGATTGTCATGCCGTTTCGCTGTAGGTTTAACGGAAAGTAATCGTCTACTGAATGCTTATCCACATAAATCGATATTCCTTACACCTACATGACGGATTAGTATAGCTTTGGTCTAAAGTTGGATCTCATACCTTTTCTATATTTATTATTCGAATTTTAAATTCATAAAGAAATCCAGACTTAGCGTACCGCTAAAAGTCTGGTTTCTTGTTTATTTAAAAGATAATAATTCTGCTTTAAGTGCACCGTGTTTATCGACAAGCTTGATAATACCGATTCCTGGTGCCAGGTAATACCTATCTCCATTGTTAACACGAACAACTACCACGTTTTGGAACGTTCCAGCTTTAACCTTAACTGTGCTAGTTGTACTTTCCACATTTACATGATGGAAACCTTCACTGTCAGCATCTGTTGAATAATATTCCTTCGTTTGTTTACCTTCAGTTAATGGAAAAGCAATGTCGAGTAATATCCAATCTGAATGACTGACACCAAACACTAGACGGTCTTTTAATTCAATATATATAAAACCATCTAAGGAATTACCTTTATAAATTAAAGAAGCTTTCCTTATATCATTTACAGAATCATAGGAAGTATTAGTTGTAAATTCCTTTTGTGTATTCTCAGTAAAGCTAGAGGAATACACAAGCTTCATCCCTGCCTTAGGAATAAGCCCACCAATTACTTCTTTTTTGAGCAGTGCAAGTTTGCTTTTAGATGGCGTTTCATATTTCACTTGAGCGCTCTTTTGTACGAAGCTACTTGCTCCTAAACCGTATAAACCGCCGCTTGTTCCCTTATACGTATAGACTCTAAATTCTTCCCCTTTTTTAAGCGTGCCTACTTTATTAAGTGATCCATTTGAACCTATTTTCACTAAATTCGTATCTGCTAGAATGGTTACTTTACCAATTTGTCCTTGTTTTAATTCTGTTTTTCCCCACATAATTTTGTTTGTAGATGCTTCTGCTTGTATATTATCAAAGCTTGTAATACCCAACGCCAAAACAGCTACGAGGAAAGTCATACTTATTTTTTGGAACAAACCTAACCACTCCCTTTGTTAAAATTATTCCGTTTCAGAAAAACGCATAGCATTCCGTTCTTTTTTGGGTAATGATTGAATGCCTATAAGCTACCCATTCCCCAAATTATTAGTCTTGAAACACACTACCCAAAAATGTGATTGTCCTTAAATTGTTCTTCTGTTACTAAGCTATTCTTCAAAAGATCACTCCGTATTATATATTAGACAAACCTGTCCGTTCAGTTCACTAAAATGTACAATTGTGATTTCTAATGGCAAATTATAATCTCTTTTTCAAGCTTGTGCTAAGACCCTGTCTCAGCCTTCACGGCAATAATCCTTAATTGATCACCATACTCAGAGCGTACCACTTTTCGGGCTTGAATAGACGTCCTTGCTGTCACTTGTAGCTTTTGCAACTTGCCATTAATTTCAGCATGAACTGTAAAGCACTTTGCTCCGCATTTCATAAGCCTCACCTATCTCCCCATCTAATTGCTTCTATTTTTTCCTATGTTCAAAGCAATGTTGAATAAACTCTTTTAAAACCTGCATTTTTTCCTTCGTATCCACTACTTCTAAAGGAACAACCACTTCATTATTTTTCAATTTGAACTTTCTTAGTTCTTTAAAATCAAAGCCTAGCATCCCCTGTATATGCTGCTGCAGTCGTTCACCTAAATCGGTTTCCTTATCTCCTGGTGCTACATGAAGAATCAAACATTGATAACTTTTACTTCCATTTAATGTAGCAAACTTCGGCTGAATACCCATAAATGAAAATGGCTTATGGCTTATAACCTATAATTAAACTCTTTTCAGCAATCGTCAACCTGATGTCAAAACTCATTAAATATTGATGTAATTCATTGAATGCTAGTAAATTATTCATCTTTCTTCTCTCCCACAAAATATTTCTCCATTAGCTGCTTCGCTTCTTCAATCCCCGCTTCTGTTAAATAAACAGATTTAGACTTTTTACCACCGCGTAAATAATCCCGGTCCGTCAGTTGATCAAGCGCATCAAATGAATAGCCTTTCCAGCTTCTTCGCATTGCTTCCGGAATGTCTTCTTCCTTCCAAGAGGTTAAATAAAGTAAAAGTAATGTTAGCTCTTCAATTTCTTTTTCCATTTTTATACCCAACTTTTTTAGATTTAAATGCTTGACTATCCATCCTATATTAATTAATTTACCATAAACAAAGAAAAAAGAACGCACCATATGAAATGATCCGTTCCTCATAATATCCTCCAAATAATTGCCTTTCTCTAATCAATTTTTTACTTCTTTAGGTTTCCGGATACAAGTATAGAACCTAAAAGTACGATGATTGCACCTGCGACAAATTGTAAACTAATCGGGGTACCAATAAACACAATCTCGGTTACAATGGCCCAAAACACATAAGTATTATTGAGTGATTGCCCCCTCGCAGCCCCGATTAGATTAATGGACGAATAGTATAAAGAATAATTAGCAGTTCCTAAAAAACCAGCTATGATTATGACCCATACGATATTAGATGTCGCTGCTTCAAATACTAAAGGATAACCATGAATAAACGGTATGATTATGATCCCATAACTAAGCGCGGAAGTAATTTGCCTTATATTAATCGCGTATAGCGGAACGACGTCTCTTCCTCTCATCCCCCAAGCGCCGATTACCCCTTCAATTCCCCAAAATATGGCGGCCCCTAACGAAAACAATATTCCGATGAAAAAGTTACTTTCGCTATCAAACTTGGTTGGCATATATGCTAATACAATGACCCCAATAATACTCAAAGCAACGCCAGACCAAGTTTTTTTGTTCATTTTCTCCTTCAAAAAAAAGAAGGCAAGCACCGCTCCGATACCAGGAAATATAGAAGCAATACTTGCTGCATAAGTTACTCCGGCATACTGAATACCAAGAAAATAAAAACTCATTGCCAAAGGTCCACCCGACAATGCTCCTAATACTAAAATTGCACCACTCTTCGTTTTAAACAACTTTAAGACATTGATAAATTCGCCCTTTACTATCATAAGTAAAGATATCCAAAGAGAAGAGAAAAAATCATGCATGAAGGCGGCAATAAGTGGAGCAAGCATAACTGCCTCTTTAAATGGTGTACTAGCTATGATAAAACCGATGATAACTGTATCTACTCCCCATGCAACAGCAGAAGTAGCCCCTAAGCCTATACCCTTTCTAACTTTTTTAACATCTGTTTTAGTCATTGACTTCACCTCTTCTCGAAAAATCAGTTCTTTGGAATGTACCTAAATGGAAGGCATATTTCCCTAAATTATTTTCTTAATATTCTAATAACCAATATTCGTACTATCTAAACTTTAGGGAGGGTTAAAAGAGGAAAGATGAAAATAAGTAATCACCAAGAAGAACATAATATGTTTGCATTGCCTATCATTTCTTTAAAACGTCCTAAAATTTACTATTAAATTGGCTGTTATGAGTAAAGATTATTCATATCAAATAAAACAAGATAAACACTGACTCAATTACCTTTTTGGATATATTTTAAATACCAAGGCGATTAGTCCTAATCAGAGAAGATGTCTCTTTGGTTGCACATCAAATTCTCCAATAAATAGTAGATTCTCTTCAAGAGGATTGGCTATTAAGTCTCTATATCCCAAAATCCTTTTGCTAATTTTTTCACAAAGTTGCGATGTATAAAAATACTGTGATAAAATAAATTGAATTTAATTCCATAAGATGTAAAAGAATACCGTTAACATGTATAGTTATTACCAAAAATGTAGTTGTGTTAAAAATTTCATAATTTAAGAGGGGCTTCCAAGATGATAACGGAGAATAAAGAGCAAACTATATTTGATCACGTTGGGAATAAAATAATTACGGATAGAGAAATCGACATAATCACTAAATTAGAAGAGCCTTTGATCGTGATGTTAGGAAATGTGTTAAGTGACGAAGAATGCGAGGAACTAATCAGATTATCTAAAGACAAGATGAAGCGTTCCAAAATTGGAGCAACACGCGAAGTAAATGAACTGAGAACAAGTAGTAGTTCGTTTATCGAAGAAAGTGAAAACGAAATTGTGGCTAGAGTCGAAAAAAGGATCTCTTCTATTATGAATATACCCATGGAACACGGAGAAGGCCTTCAAATCCTTCAGTATACGCCGGGTCAAGAGTATAAAGCTCATTACGACTTCTTTTCATCGACAAGTAAAGCAGCAAGCAATAATCGAATTAGCACTCTTATTATGTACTTAAATGATGTAGAAGAAGGCGGAGAAACTTTTTTCCCTAAACTAAATTTTTCAGTATCACCTAAAAAAGGCATGGCAGTTTATTTCGAGTATTTCTATAACGATCAAACTTTAAATGAGCTGACTTTACATGCTGGAACACCTGTTATTACTGGGGAGAAGTGGGTTGCTACGCAGTGGATGAGAAAACAGAAATTACGGTAAGAAATTGCTTTAAGTTTCCTATTTTTGAGCTGGATCAATTTAATTCTGAGTCTTTATAGCTTATGGTTTTTTGGCAGAAAAAAAACGAACTCCCCATATGTCTAATTAAGTAAGTGTGAACAAACTTTCAGACAAGAAGACGGACCTCAATAATCCAGATTTAGTAATGAGCTTTATATAGAAAAACCTTCTAATTCATCATTTGAATTAGAAGGTGTTAATCCATAAGGCATCTACGCTCAGTTCTAACAGTATTCTACCAATCAACCTATATATAGATATAATTATTTTGCAAATGGATCTTTATTGTCATACTTATTGTAGTGCACAACATCCGACTCAAGATAGTCATACACGTCGTCGACAATTTCAATCCCTTCTATTTTAGATTGTTGTTCGACAATCGTCGTATTTTGACCAGGATAAAATACCTGTTCAAAACCTGGCGCAGGTTTAATATTATTTAAATCGCTCATTGTCTTAGAAATGTTTTCTTTAAAGGTTGTTAAATTTGTAAAATAGGCTGGATTGATTACAATATGAAGCTGCCCTAAATTACGCCCTTCACTTAAATCATGGTACATAGATGATACTTGGTTTCCAAATGGTAATCCAAGTAAAATTCCTGATAGAACATCCACCATCATCATTAACCCATAGCCTTTTGGTCCTGCGATTGGGAGTAAAGCATTCACTTTAAACGGATCTGTAGTCGGTTCACCATTTTTATCTACTGCCCATGTGTCAGGGATCGATTCATTCTTCGAGCGTGCATGTAAAACTTTTCCCCAAGCTTGGACTGTAGTAGCCATATCAAAAATAATCATTTCGTCATTTTTACCTGGGGCCGCAAACGCAATGGGATTTGTCCCATAGTACGGTTCAACCCCTCCAAAAGGAACAACCATCGGATCCGATTGGACAACTGAAAGGCCAATCATACCTTCTTTAGCTGCCTGTTGGACATAGTAAGAAAGAGCGCCACTATGACTGATTCGTCTTACCCCTACTACTGCAATTCCTGACTCTTTCGCCATTTCAATTGCGTGATCCATCGCTTTTTTAGCCGCCACATGTCCAACACCATTATCACCATCGAATACAGCTGAACTTGGTCCTGTTTTTTCAAAGGTGAAATTTGGATCTGTGGTGATTCCCCCTTTTGCGATTCTTTCCGCGTAATAATCTACCCGCATAGCCCCGTGGGAATGAATACCTCGGAGATCAGCATGTACTAATACCTCCGCTACTCCCTCTGCATGTTCTTCCGATAGGCCCGCTTTATTCAACTTCACCGTAATTAATTTTTTCAACACTTCTTCCGTGGTTTTCAAACTAAACATCTCCCTTTAATGTAGATTCTTTTTATGATTGACTGTTACTCTTTATATGCTAAAACATATAATGACTCAATTAATGCTTGAACACCCATAGCTAATTCTTCTGGGCTTGTATATTCTAAAGGATTGTGACTGATCCCCTCACGGCTTGGCACAAATATCATGGCTGTTGGCACTATTGGCGCAATGATTTGAGAATCATGGCCCGCACCGCTATGCATCAATTTGTAATTTAGTCCATTTTCATTTGTCTGTTTTTCAATAGCTTCAACGATTTGTTGATCCATTGGAATTGGATCCTCATCCATCCACATATCGATGTTCGTCTCTACACCGGCTTCAGCGGAAATACGATTGATGATTGTTGTTAATTCCTCCGTAAACTTTACAAGCATCTCTTTTTCTGTATGCCGAACATCCAATGTGAATAATGCATTCCCCGGAACGACGTTTACGATGTTCGGTTTGACCTCGATTTTTCCTACTGTAGCAACAAGCGGATCGCCGTATTCTATTGCCTTGTTGATCACTTCTTGGATCATTTGGCTTGCTACATATACAGCATCCTTACGATACCCCATCGGCGTTGTGCCTGCATGGTTCGCTACGCCTGTTATATCAATCGTAAAACGTCTTTGACCGACAATGCTATGGACAACCCCAATCGCTTTTCCTTCTTTTTCTAAAACATTCCCTTGTTCGATATGAATTTCAACAAAGCTTTTTAAATCATTACGCAACGTTTTCGATTCATCCCTAAAATGAAAACCCGCTTCTTTCATCGCATCTACAAAAGGAACACCATTGAAATCCGTTATCCCTTCAACATCCTTTTTCTTAGCTAGTCCAACTAGGTTTTTTGAACCCCAGAAAGCATACGGAAAACGACTTCCTTCTTCTTCAGCAAACGATACAACTTCAAGGTTACGAAGTGGCAGACCGTATTTTGCTTGTAAATGTCGTATCGCTAAAATACCAGCTACAATTCCGAATGCCCCGTCTAGTTTTCCACCATTTTTAACTGTATCTACATGTGAGCCAGTTAAAATGGTTTCGTCGTTATACTTAATTCCTTCTAACCGTCCAAATAAATTCCCGATTTCGTCATAACGTGTCGTCAATCCATCTTCTTGCATCACTTTTTCTAACGCTTTTTGCGCGTCAACCCACTCACTTGTATAAAGTAATCGTGTGACACCACCTTCTGCATCCTTACCGAATTCAGCTAGCCAGTCTACGAAGTGAGCAACTTCGCGTGTTAAATTTTTCACTTTCATCGACCCTTTCGATTGTTATTATAGTTGTATAGTAATACTGCACGTACTTTTCGTAACTGTAATACTCGCAACACTCTTCTATTTTTATTTAGACAATGTTTATGCACCCATTGCTTTTACTTTTGGTTCCTCTTTAAAGAACATCATCAGGACTAATCCTATGGCAAGAACAATGACCGCTGAGTAAAACCCTGTAGCCATGCTGCCTGTTTTATCAGCAAGATAACCAACAAACCAAGGTGCGATAACCGACGACATCATACCCATAAAATTAAAGACACTAAAGGCAAGTCCATACGCTGATTTATCAACATTTTCAGATACAGATGAAATCAGAATCGGATCCAGCGCTATCTTACCAAATAACCCATAAACTAATAATGCGGTGATCAACAATGCTGTACTATGCACATAGACAGTTGCCCACAATGCGACCGCAGCAATTGGAATCAGCACAAAAACGAAGGGCTTCTTCCTACCTAATCGATCGGAAATATAACTTGCGGCAAGCGCCCCTGGTATCGAAGCCAATGGAACCAAGGCCGATATCAAACCAACTTGACTACCTTGGAAGCCTCTTTCGGTCTCCAAAAACTTCGGCAACCAGGTGACAACGACCGTAAAAGCGTAAATGGAACAAAATAAGACAAGAAAGGTAATCAACAGATTGCGGTTTTTAAGTAAGGATAAAACCGAAACTTTTTCTCCCTTATTGGACGATTCCTCTAGCCCTTCACTTTCTTTCGTTACCGTATCCGGATTTTTTTCTTTGACTAACACTGCAATCACGATTCCGACAAGTACTGTCAGCACGCCGAAGATATAAAATGGAACGCTCCAACTCATTCCCTTATCTAACACTAATGTGCTCGACAAGATAAATCCGAAAGCGATCCCTATCCCTGATCCGCTGTTAATAATTGCACTGCCGACCGTTCTATGTTTTTCTGGAATTGCCTCAGATGATAGGGCGAATTGGGGACCGTAATAGGTTGCAGAAGAAAGTCCCGCAATAGCACGAGCCACTAAAAAGCCCGTAAAACCAGCCATGAGACCGCTGATACCTGTCAAAATCCCATATAAAATAAACCCGGTGACAAGTAATTTTTTCCTGCCAAATTTATCACTGAAAGCACCAGCTGGAATTTGCGCGATCGTGTACGTCAGAAAGAATATACTATTAACTAATCCAAGCTGGGTGTTATTCAGGTGATACTCAAAGCCAATCTCTCCTAAAATAGGATTCAAAAAGTATTTATTGGCATTGATAAACATCCATCCTAATGTGAATGCAAAAACCACTTTCCACCAATATGGAATCATAAATTTCTTGTTCTTATGAGCTTGATGTTGAATTTCCTTTGGTGTCATAATAAATTTACTCCCCTTCTCTTTAAATATTACTGTAGGGGAGTACAGTCATTAAAACTTTTCCCCTACATTATTATTTTTTTATAGGTTGCCCATTTTCGAACACTATTTGACCACCAACAATTGTCGTTTTCACTTTCCCTTTAAATGTCATACCAACATAAGGGGAGTGCTGATGACGGTAGAACAAATCTTCCTTCTTCAGTTCAAAGCTTTCATTGAGGTTAACAAGTGTCAAATCCGCATCATAATCCACTGCGATGGTTCCTTTAGTTGATAGGCCGAATAATTTTGCCGGGTTTGTTGCCGTTAATTCCACAATTTTTTCTAGTGGAAGATTGCGTTTAAAATGCCCTTCCGTCAACATGATATTCAGGGTAGACTGAGCGCCTGAAATGCCTCCCCAACCTTCAAAAAAGTTGTCTGTTATTATTTTCATGGATGCTGGCGCTGGTGAATGGTCGGAGGCAATGGTGTTAATTTCACCATTTGCGACTGCAGCCCATAAATCTTCCACTTCTTCTTGATCTCTTAATGGAGGAGCACATTTGGCCATTGCACCCTTTTCTTCTAAATCTTTTACGGTCAACGATAAATAATGCGGGCATGTTTCAACGGTCACATCTACGCCTCTTTGTTTAGCATCATTAATCACTTGGACCACTTTTCGGCTACTTGCATGGACAATATGCAGTTTACAACCAGTTGCCTCTGCATAAGAGATAACTCTTCTTACAGCTTCAATTTCAGAAATAATCGGTCGCGATTCCACATAATCTCTTGCAGTAGTTTTGCCTTGATTTTGTTTTTCTTGTGCGAGCTGATTGGTAATAACCGTACTTTCAGCGTGAACAGCTAAAAGAGAGTTCAAGGATGCAATCTCCTTCATTCCCTTAAAGATTGTTTCATCATCCACATTATTGAAATCAGCAATTCCACTTGGTGACATGAATGCTTTAAATCCAATTACGCCATTTTCGTGAAGATCCTTTAAATCATCAATATTTTCTGGTACAAGCCCACCCCAGAAACGTGGATTAACAATGGACTTTTCATCGGCAGCTGAGCTCTTTAGTGCTAAATTAGCTTTATTAATGGTCGGAGGAGTACTATTCAACGGCATATCAAAAAATGTTGTGACCCCGCCTGCTGCTAAGCTTCTACTCCCTGTCTCTAATCCTTCCCACTCTGTTCTGCCTGGTTCGTTAAAATGAACATGTGTGTCGATTAAACCTGGAAGGATATGAAGTCCTTCCGCGTTTATCTCACGATCCGCTGTTGCCTCTAGAGGTTTGCCAACAGATACTTCCTTAATTTGTCCATCTTTGATAGCAATATCACCTTGAATAATCGAATCTGCTGTAACAATCGTCCCGTTTTTTATTATTAAATCGTAATTTTCCATGATACATTCCTCCGATTTTGATTTCTTTTTAATCTCACCATTTTTACAATGGCAAATGGCGCATAATTGAATGGATATTCTTATCAAATTATTTGGCAGTAATTAGCTTTCCTATTCCTATCTTTTTGTAGAACTCTTTTTAGTCCTACCTAACTCCAGCACACTATAAAGAATAAAGGCTGAAATAATACCTACAATCCACGAAATATCATAAAGTGGTTTAAAGAATGGGATGAAATTACCGATTAAGGAAAGCACGCCAGCAACAGTTGATGTAAGGAGTGCATTTACATTAAAACCATTCTTATAGTTGTATTTCCCTTTATCGGAATACAATTCTCCCAAGTCAATTTCTCTTTTGGAAACGATAAAATAATGAGCAAGCATAACACCTGTTATAGGAGCTAATAAACCGCCAACGATATTTAAGAATGTAAATATACTTGTCGCATCTTCCATCAGTTTCCAAGGCATTACAAGAATTCCAATGACAGCAGCAATAGTTGCTCCCGATTTAAACGTTAGTTTTTTCGGGAATAGTGAGGCTAATTGATAACCAGCAGGAACAATATTACCTGTTACATTCACCGATAATGTGGTTAAAGAAAGTGTAAGTACAGATATTCCTACTGCAAAAGCACTATCAAATCGCGCAACAACATCAAGTACATTCCAAATGGGTGTACCAAAGGCAATTTCAGAGCCTACAATAATCGAAATACTTGCGATGGCAAACAATAGATAGGTCACAACTAAACCTAATGTTTGACCAACCGCTTGTACCTTCGTAGAGCGAGCCAATCTTGTGAAGTCAGATACATTTACAATTGGAGCCGCCCAAGCAGCAATCAATGCCGTTATAGCCGCTAAAAAGATGATTACTTGATTGCCGCTCGTTCCTGCACCCGTATAGGCTAATATAGGGCCAATACCACCAGCTAAATTAATCGCCCAAATCGCCATACCACCAAAAACTATATAAACAAGTGGAGAAAGGATATTTGTGAACTTCCCTAAAAATTCCATTCCCCCATAAATTAAAGCAACATTAAATAACCAGAATACTAAGAATGAGATTAACCCCGGTAATGATAAACCGAAAAAGTTCCAATCTCCACCTAACGTTGAAAACCCTGGCCAAAGCTTGGCAATTAAAATATACAAAGCTTGGCTTCCTGCAAATGTTTGAAATCCAAACCACATAATCGCTGCAATAACCCCTCTTAACACCCCCGGAAACATTGCCCCTTTAGTCCCGTAAGACGAGCGTACTAGCATAGCAAAAGGCAAACCATATTTAGAACCCGCATGCCCATTAAGAACCATTATTGCTGCTATTATAATGGACGCACTCATAATCACGGCGAAAACTTGTCCAACAGACATCCCTAAAGCAAATAGTCCACCAACGGCAATATAGTTAGGGATATTATGCACGGACCCCATCCATATGGACGCAAAATTTCCTACATTCCAATTTCTATCTTCTAGCTTAGTCGGTAAAATATCTTCGCTAAAACCTTCTTTTTTTAATTGTTCTCGATTGATTTTCTCCAATCGAAACCCTCCTTGCTTTTGTCTAATTTGTATATCAATTACGATGCCAAGCCCATCTAGCAATCGTATGATTCTCCATAAAGTGTTATCGTTTTACACTCATACTCCTCTCCAATCAATCAGATTCCTATTAATATAAGAAACTACCTCAATATCAGGTTTCCTTAATTAATGTATCTTCGATTCGAGATAACTATATAATATGTGACATACTTGTGTCAATAATATTTAATTAAAACATCTTTAAATCGAGATATTAAATACTTTTTTACTATTTTATAAGACTAAAATAATGTAGGTTGAATCTCATTGGAGCAAATTTTACAATTTCAAAAATTTGCTCCAATTCTTCTTGTGTTAGTAGCTAATCAGGAAAAAATTACCTACTGATTTCCTTTTTTTATGAGTGTATGAAATTCAGTCACTCATTTCACCATAAAAAGATTTAATAATTACAGAGGCAGTATTTCGACCTAGGTCAAAACACCTGTAATAACAGGCGTATTTCAGGACTAAAAGCCATATTCATCTTCTTTCGCTTTACGAATCATACTATCTGCGTTAAAGGTTTGTACTGTGTCATCAACCAAACGGTCTAAGCGGAAAAGAATATCATCGTTTATGATTTCTTTGCGTAAAAAGTCTTTTTCTTCAATAAATACATACGTTGGAACGATGTGAGCCTTCATATACGCTAAGATAGGTTTTAATTGTTGCTCTACCATTAAATAATGCTTTGCTGTCCCAGCTGTCACGACCATACTTACGACCTTGTCACGGAATGCATTAACTGGCAGCAGATCAAAGATATTTTTTAATGTTGCTGGAATCGATGCTTGGAAGGTCGGGGTCCCGATAATAATGGCATCTGCAGACATAATTGTCTCTGTAACGTATTTTGTGTCTCCCTCAAATTCAAAGTAATTACGTCCATCACTAAATTCCAATTTATAGTCAGCTAAATCCAGTAGTTTAACCTCATGTTCAGGATATTTTTGTTCAAGCAGTTCCACTGTTTTTAGCATTGCAGTTTTAGTTTTAGAGCCGACGATAGAACCGGCTAGCGCTACGATTTTCATAAGATACCCTCTCTCTACTTTATAATAATTTAAGGAATTCCCTTTACTTAATAGGCTGTATATTTTTTAATTGCTGGAATAATTTCATTCCCTATGATTTCAATATTCTTCATAATTTTCTTAAAAGGAACGCCACCAAAGTCAAGTTGTGCCATAAAACGTTGCATACCGTAAAGCTCATATTGGTAAAGCATTTTTTCGATAATTTGTTGGGTGCTACCAACCATTAATGCATCACGTATATCAGGTGCTTGAGCAAATTGTTGTTTTGGATAACCACCACCACGAATGGCTTGGAATCCCCCATTAATATGTGGGTACATTCCTTGTAATGCTTCTTGTGTTGTATCTGCTACGTAGAATAAGCTTGTTGTTGCAATTGGTAATGTTTTGGGATCAAAGCCACTGCGTTCAGCTGCTTCACGATAGGCTTCAACAGAAGGCTTAAAGTTCATTGCTGGTCCACCTAATGTAGTTAGCATCATAGGAATTCCCATATAACCTGCTTTAATGGCACTTGCTGGTGGCCCACCTACAGCACGCCAAATTGGAAGTGATCCATTTTTTGGTTGCGGCAGAATTTCTGCATTTTGTAGTGACGGACGGTATTCACCATGCCATGTGATACGCTGTTCATCATTTATTTTTTTTAGTAGCTCTAATTTCTCTTCGAATATTTCCTCATAATCTTGTAGATCAACCCCAAGTAAGTGGTAGGCACCTACACGAGATCCACGACCAGCGACGATTTCTGCACGACCATCTGAAATTAAATCGATTGTGGCAAAATCCTCATATACACGTACAGGATCAGAAACACTTAGTACTGTTGCTGAGCTAGTAATTTTAATCTTTTTTGTCGCTTGTGCAATGGCTCCTAAAACAACGGTATGTGCTTGTGTAGTGAAGTACGTTTGGTGACTTTCACCGACACCAAATACATCAATACCCGCTTGTTCGGCTAGTTTACTTGCTTCAATAAGTTCATTGATTCGTTGTTGGGCTGAAATTTGTTCACCTGTAAGTGGGTTGGGAGTATGATCCCCTAATGAATATAGTCCAAATTCCAGGCCTTTTGTCGGATCGATGCGATATGCTTCCATAGTTAATTCTCCTTTATTGGTTTTAATTTTTCTTCCATTCCTGATTCGTTCTTTCTTTTCATCACTTTACTAGTCAAGTGATTTAGTAAAAAAAATTACCTATTCAGCAATTTCTTTTTTTCGATATTTTTTTGTACACGAGATATGAGACTAAACAATACTTTTTGTTCTTCTTTTGATAAACATTCATCAAAGAAAGAGGATTGAAATGCAAGCTGAGCTTCAAATGCATTATCGAGTTTTTCTTGGCCTTTTTTCGTTATCGAGATTGTTTTTATTTTCCAATCTTGCTTCCTTACAATTAGTCCTTCTTTTTCAAGACGAGTAAGCATACGCGAAATACCGCCTTGTGTCACCGTAATTTTCTCAGCGAGCTCACTTTGCGTTAATGGTTGGTAGGTTGATATTTGCATTAATACATCAAATTGTGCAGTTGTAAGATCAAATTTCTTTAAAAAATCATTGGATAACAAGTTACTTTGATGAGTGGATCGAGTGAGTCGCAACCAGATTAATGAACCACGAGTATTTTTGAGCATATTGTTTATCACTACCTTTCTTCACCATCACTTTACTACTCAAGTGATAATAATGCAACAAAAATGTTTGAATTCAAGGTATTATTATTTCGGTGAGGGGGCAAACATAACAGACGCTTCCTTTCTTATACTAACTATTTGAATCACCCTGTTTCGTTAATTGCTGATTTGTTCCACCCATACTAAAAAGTAATGACAGGTTATTTCGAGTACTTCTATAACGATCAGACTTTAAACGAGTTAACTTTGCATGCTGGAATACCAGTTATCAGTGGTAAGAAGTGGTTTTAAGTTACAAACATTTTTAGCTTAATCTATTCGTTACTTTGGGCATTTATAGTACATAGTTTTATAGCAGTAAAATAGAGGTACTCCTTCTTCTCTAAATAAGTATGTGTGAACACAGACAAGAAGGAGTACCCTTTATGTTCATTAGTAATAAACCAGATTTAGTAAAGGTTTGTTTGGAAAAATATTCAAATGTTTTTTTATGACACTATTAACTTGAAGTAATTAGATATTTTTTTGATGCAATTTTTGCAAAATGACCCTATTTACTTGTAAAGATATGTACAATAGTAATGGTACATTTCAATGAGATGTTAAATGCGTTAAATCAAAAGTTGAATGATTACGATTCTTTACTTCAACAAAACATAGACTTATCTAAAAAGAAAACCAAATTAAAGGACTCATTCCCCAAAGTAGGAAGTGGATTGGTTGAAGCCAGTTCCGGAATGGTCACTGTCGCTCTCCTAGCTATACTCTTCGGGATAACTCTTCATTGGCCTTTTCCATCATTCTAAAATCTCTCCCCACTTCTAAACTAGTGCGGTTTTATAGGAACTTGGGCAAAGACTTCGCTCTTGGCAGTGAACCACATGCTAAGGGACTTCCAAAGCAGCCGAATATGGTAAAAATCACCTTTACAATAAGCTCTATGACAATGATATTATGGGCAATCTTCGGCTCCTTAATAGACAAGGGAAAAGAGGAGATACTATTCAAAAGCCTCTTTAATTGGTTTAAACTTTCATGTAAACATTACTAAAAATAACGGAAGGAAACTCTCCTTTATATTAGAATTGAAAAGAAATGGGGATTCCGACATGTGGGATTTACTAGTACAAATGCTATCAAGAATGACACTCATTATTACGATTGCTTTCCTCATTACACGTTTGCGCATTTTTAGACAGATGATTTATCGGGATCTAAATATCAAAGACAACTTTATCATGATTATGCTTTTTGGTTTATTTGGTGTAATCGGAAATTATACAGCCATAGTCGTCAATCCGGAAGCACATATGATTTCCAACTTGTGGAACCCTGCACTTGAAACGGACAATGCTATTGCTGATACACGCAATATCGGCATCATCATAGGTGGATTGGTAGGCGGTCCAGTAGTTGGGTTGGGGTCGGCATTGATTGCAGGTGGACATCGTCTCATTATGGGCGGCTTTATAAGCGATGCCACTTTCATCACCTCACTTATTGGTGGCGGATTGGCAGGGCTGTTTGGACGTAAATTGCGAGGCTTAGGCTTAATGCGGCCTTTGCCCATGTTTGTTAGTGGTCTTTTGATCCTTCTCATTCAAATTCTGCTTATCCCCTTGTTTGCTTCCCAGCATAGTACCGCTCTTCATTTGATCAGTTATACTGGGATACCTATTATCATTATTAATAGTATTGGAATCTGGATTTGTGCCATTGTTTTTAATAGCGTTATTCAAGATGAGGAACATACACGCGCCAGTCAAACGGCAACGGCACTCTCGATTGCAAATCAGACGCTGACACTTTTCCGCCAAGGATTAAACGAATCCTCAGCCACAAAAGCTACAAAGATCATCCAACAGTTAACAAACGTTGACGATGTGGCAATCACCCGGGGCATTAGAGAGCTTGCACATACTGGCGGACCTAGCAGCCAATCTGAAATAAAATATAGAGAGCTCGTGTTTCAAACCGGGAAGATGGAAAGCGCTCACTCCTCAGAGTATGAGTTTATTATTTTTCCGTTAATTGTTAAAAAGAAGACGATTGGGACATTAACATTTTACTTTAACCATCCTTTTCACGTCACATCTGTAGATCGGGAAATGGCTGAAGGGCTCAGCAATTTATTTTCTAGTCAATTGGAGTTGGGCGAGGTTGAACGTTATAATCACTTGCTGCAGGATGCTGAAGTAAAAGCGCTTCATGCCCAGATTCACCCGCACTTTTTGTTCAACGCTTTAAACACAATTGTAGCACTATGCCGCATGGATCCTTTGCTAGCTCGTCAATTGCTGCTTCATTTATCGACCTTTTTAAGGAACAATTTAAGGGGACTTACAGATCGTCTTGTTCGTGTTGAAAAAGAATTGGAAAATGTCCATGCTTATTTCGCATTAGAAAACGCCCGGTTTCCGGATAAGTTTGAGCTTACAATTGAAATGGATTCACATCTGAATAATGCACTCATTCCTCCCTTCATACTGCAACCGCTTGTTGAGAATGCTATTACACATGGAGAATTAAAAGACCTAGGAGGAATTGGAAAAATCCGAATTGATATTAAACAAGAAGAAGCGACACTGCATTTAACCGTCACCGATAACGGGATTGGCGTGCCTCCGGAAAGGCTCGCTGATTTAGGTCAGCGTGTTGTCAATTCAATGAAAAACGGCAGCGGATCTGCGCTATTCAATATTAAAGAGCGCTTAACTGCACTATTTAGCCAAGACGCCACTTTTAAAATGGAAAGTAAGCAAGGACAAGGAACAACCATTTTTATCACATTACCGATACACTTTTAATAGGAGATAGATGGATATGTTACAAGCTTTTATCGTAGAAGACGAACAATTTGCACGAGAAGAATTAAAGTATTTATTAACCGAAACAGGCGATATAGAAATCATCGGTGAATCTGAAACGATGCATAAGGCGCTATGGGATATTAATAATCTTCAGCCGGATGTTGTGTTTCTGGACATCGAGCTTGCCAAAGGAAATGGATTGGAACTGGCCAAACAATTTATACATATGAAAAAGCAACCAATGATCGTTTTTGCAACGGCTTACGATGAATATGCGCTGGAGGCATTCAATCTCGATGCCGTTGATTACATTGTCAAACCAATCGATGAAACTAGACTGCGCAAAACCGTAGACAAATTACTAACACACGCTCAGTTCCAAAGTGATCCGCAAAAGCAAAAAAGTTCACAGCCGCAAGGAACCAAAACAATTCCGGCAAAAGACGGAGATCGAATGATTATTGTCCAGACAGATGAGATTTACTATATCGGAACAGAAAATCGACAATCTTTTATTAAAACCGCTCATCACAAATATGAATCGGATTTGTTGCTTTATCAATTGATTGAAAAACTGGGTGACGACTTTTTACAAGTGCATCGGGGGTACATTGTCAATGTCAAGTATGTTTCTGCCATGGAACCATGGTTTAACCGTGCCTATAATTTATTTTTAAAAGACGGTTCAAAAGTACCCGTCAGCCGCTCCTTTGCCAAAAACGTTATGCAAAAATTAGGATTTAAATGAGACACTATTGTTTTGTCTGGCTAAAAACAAGAAGTAGGCTAATCATTGTTTGATTAGCCTACTTCTCACATTACCGAACGCATTATAAAAAAAGCACCCATATGCATGGATGCTTTTTTTCAATTATTATGACCAGCCAATTAATTGGGCGATGACAAGTACGACAATAGAAATTCCAGCCCATATTAAGAATAATGGATAGAAGAAACGAATCCACGTTTGCCATTTTACTCCTGCAATCGCTAATGCTGCCATGAAGTATCCGCTTGTCGGGTAAAATATATGTGTAAATCCATCTCCAAGCTGATAAGCAAGAACAGCAGTTTGTCTTGTTACTCCTACCATGTCTGCAAGCGGTGCCATAATCGGCATTGTTACGAGTGCTTGTCCACTGCCGGACGAAATAACAAAGTTAATAAGAACTTGTACAACATACATACCAACTGCTGCTAATGCTGGCGGCAAATCACCAACGACCGCACCAAGTGCATGAACAATCGTATCCATAATGTTACCGTCCTCTAATACAACAGCAACCGCTCGGGCTAGTCCTACGATGAAAGCACCCATTAAAACATCTTTAAAACCTTGATTAAATGCTTCGCAAATATCGCCAACTTTCAGACCAGAAATGATCCCTACGACGATTCCCATAATGATAAAGAGTCCCGCCATTTCAACCATAAACCAGCCTCTTGAAATGACACCATATACAAGGACGGCGAAGAATACAAGTGCTACAATTGCTGCCCACTTTTGTCTTGCTGTTGCAGGAATTGCTTCAGCTTTTCCTACATTGTTATACAATGAGCGTTTTTGCAAATCATCTTCATACACAAGACTGTGCTTTGGATTTTTTTTGATTTTCTTTGCGTAATGGGTAATGAATAAAATGGCTGCTGTAACCGCCACGATAAATACGATTAAACGTAATCCAAGACCAGAGAAAACCGGCAGTCCCGATAACTTCTGTCCAAGACCTGTGTTAATCGGATTTAGTACTCCTGCTGTAAATCCGACAACTGTCCCACAAAGTGCAATAGCTGCTGCTGTTATGGAATCGTAACCAAGCGCAATAATCAGCGGCATGATTACCGGAATATAAACGAGCGATAATTCAGCTGTTCCGATCAATGTAGCTATCAATGCGAATACTGTTGTTAAAACAGGAATGAGCATAATACTTCGATTGGCAAATTTCCTTGCTAGTTTATCAACCGCAATTTCAATAATTCCTGTACGTCTAAGCACCATAAACATCCCACCAATGATAAAGGTGAAAAATACAACTTCTCCTGCATCGATCAACCCTCGAGGAATAACTGTTATAAAGTCTTGAATACCAACTGGTGTCTGATCAACATATTGAAAGGAATTTGGATCGATGGTCGTTCTGCCATCTGGTCCTGGCACACGTTCAAACTCCCCCGCTGGGATAAAATATGTGGTCAATGCCGCTAACGCACTGAAGACAAATAAAATAACATAAATATGCGGCATCTCAAATTTCTTCTTTTTCTTTTCTGGCTGCTGTTCTTCTCTATTCAGCTGCTGTGTATTTGGCACGATGACCCCTCCGGAAATGTGAATTATATGACCAAATAAATGCAAACAATTTGGGATACAAAACACATTATAATCGGGGAAATATTACCTCGGCTGTTTTTATAACCAAGTGCCCATATTTAGAACAAAAGGTACATGGTCTGAAACGAAAAGTACAATTTTGGGGGTTGAATTCTCTTGAACTATATGATTTTTCATAGATCAATTCCACGAAGAATTGTTACAGAAAGTTCAAGCATTATTCATAAATTATATTGATTCATAACTATTAGAATGAATTTAACACTATAATTGATAGTTAAAAATATTTTCAGAGCGTTAACATTTTTGAACTGCCCAGTAAATGTTAGACACCGTCTAACAAATGAAGATGCATTTTTAAATGTAGTCAGAGTTAATATTCAGGCAGTTTTAACTTATCTTAATTAATTCAATAGCAGATCAGTTTAAATATTAGTCATTCGATCCCCCTGCCCTCACTTAGGTTAATCACTATTTATTGGGGGTATACTACCACCATCAAGGACCGATTAACTTCAATTTAGTAGGGTGGTCAAGTTATGAAAAATAGTTGGAAGATTTTCAAGACAGACATTCAAAATATAAGTAAAAATTGGGTGGCTGCAATGCTTATAGGAGGATTAGTTTTCCTGCCATCTTTATATGCATGGCTTAACATTTATGCTTCTTGGGATCCATATGCTCAAACGGATCAGCTTCCTGTTGCCATTGTAAATGAGGATGCAGGAGCAACAGTTCGGGGGAAACAGTTAAACGTTGGAAATGAACTGATCGATACATTAAAAACTAATCAAGACATGAAATGGTCTTTTACTTCTCGAAAAAGTGCTATGGAAAAAGTGGAATATGGTGATTATTTTGCCGTCATCATTATTCCCAGTAACTTTTCCGAAAAGCTAGCTTCCGTCGTTTCGGATAACCCTCAGAAGGCGGATATCGAATACTATGTAAATGAAAAAATAAACTCCATTGCACCCAAAATAACGGAAAAAGGTGCCACGACTATGGTTCAAAAAGTTAGCAGTCAATTCATCTCGAGTGTGAATGGAGTCATTTTTGACCTCTTTAATGATTTAGGAATTGAAATAGAAAGAGACCTGCCAGATATTCAAAACTTCGAAAACTATGTATTTAAAATAGAACAAGACTTGCCCGCAATTCACAATTTGTTAACTGGTGTTCAAAAAGATGCCTCTTCCGCACAGAAAATTATAACTCAAGCTACTTCCATGTTACCACGTGCCGAACAAATAACCACTGAAGGTTTAAGTTCCATCGAAAGAACAATAGATTTCTTGACGAAAGCACAAAATCGCTTAAATGAACTGGCTCCTGAAGTGGGCAATGATTTAGAAAAAGTATCAAAGATTTCAAAAAGTACAAATGAATTTCTTCAAAGCGTTCAAAATGTCCAATTGGATTTTACAGAATTAGACCGAGTAAAAGAGAATCTCGACAACAAGATGACCTCCAATATACAAACCGTCGACGCAATCAGTAAGGACCTTAATTGGTTAAAGGAAGTATCCAATAGCTCAAACGAATCGAGTTCAGAAGTAAATAACGAAGATCAACAAACAAAACTAGACAATGCAATTGATAAAACGAACGAACTGAAAGCTTTTTTACAAGAAGCGCAAACGAATACCCGAACAATTAATACACTTGTAAAAGATAAAGAACAACAAATGCAAACAACGTTGAATAATTTACAACAAATAGCTCAGAATACAACCGTCCAACTGGATGCCTTTATAAACGAATATAAAAACACTATTGAACCAACTATGCTTTCCGAAGTAGCCAAAGCAAAAAAGAAGCTAGGAAATGCTAAAGATATTCTGACCAGTATACAGTCAACTATACCGGAAGTCGCTCATACGCTAAATAACGCAGATGACCATATTAAAGAGGGAAAAACAACACTTGATCAAGCATTGGCACAATATCCATATATTAATGATAAAGTAAACCTGTTAGCAGATAGGATACGAAAAGTTCAAGGGGAAACGAATATCAATGAAATAATCCAGTTACTCCGCAATGATCCACAGGCGGAACGTAGCTTCTTTGAAGAGCCAATCGTCTTGAATGAAAACAAACTTTTCCCTATCGCAAACTATGGAACAGGTATGACTCCTTTTTATACAGTTCTTGCTATATGGGTCGGTTGTTTACTTCTTATCTCACTGCTTGCTACAGATGCCAATCATGAGACTAATGTAAGCGAACGTAGTGTATATTTCGGTAGATTATTTACATTCTCATCCATTGGACTCCTCCAAGCATTGATTGTAACAATAGGAGACATTGTTCTTTTAGGTGTGGATGTCAAAGATTCTTTATGGTTTATATTATTTGGATTTCTTATTAGTTTCGTTTTCATGTCCATTGTTTACACGCTTGTTTCCGTATTTGGCGATGTAGGAAAAGCGTTAGCCATTATTATGCGAGAAGCTGTAGGCGGAATCGTCTGGCAGAGAGCAATACGAGATGCTATCTTTCTTCTGCTCTTCAGCTTAGCATTTTTACTATTCGGCACCTTCTTAAAAGAAAAGATAAACCGAAAAACAAAACTAATGCTTAAAAAGTCGCGAGAATCTGGATTATTTCATTGAAGTTTTTTATTTTGTTCCCTGTGTTAGAATTTAATGGCTATGGATTCAATGTTAAAATCAATTAGTGAGGAATGGATATCTGATGACGAGTTTTTCGTCACCGAATCTGAAATTTAGGAGAATAATAAACTCTATCATCAATTGAAAAAAAGAACTTCGAATAAGAAAAACATAGGGAGCTGTTAGTCTTCCTATGTTTTCATTCATATTATTTATCTGTTTTTTTTTTTTCAAATACTCCGCGCGTATTTTTTCAAGTTGCTGCTTTTTATCAAATTTGGCAGGCTTGTGTTTTTCATGATACTTTGCCACAGCCATCTTACTTTTGGTATCCAATTGATATTTCCCCACTTTGTTCACCTACTTTTCTTGTCTTTAAAGAAAATCTATTCAACAAATATAATATACCTTATTTTATTGAAGTAAACCTTTTTACTTTATTAGTATACTCCCTAACATGTTTTTTCCCCTGTGTCAGAAACAATCGTGAAAATTACAACTTATCATCGAACACAGTATTTAACTGAGTCGATTTGAATGAGCATTATCTAAAACGAAACTATTTCCATCATCACAACGTAAATTGAAAGAATAAACGACTTCAAATACTTTAAGAGGTGATAGGATGAGGCAAGTATCCGGGTATAGTATGCTTTTTGGCATTTTAATCGTCGCCTTCAGTGGCAATTGGATTATTGACAACTACGATTCGGTATCCGTTTATCCGAAAGCTTCCTATATTTTAATGGGGATTGGATTGGCAATTGTCGTTGTGACTTTTATGATGAATCGATTTTCCACCTACCATGAAAATACATATGTACATCGAAAGGACAATCGGGATGCTTTAAATAAGTGGCTTCTGGATAATAGACCATTCAACAAATGGCTTATCGGCATCATCATAATTCCCCTGCTCTTCGCGCCATTTTATAGCTGGACATTGTTTTTTCAGCTCTTTTCGCTGTATTTATTTTGGGGAGTTGTTCTGGCAGGGTTTATGTATATATTAAGAGGAGATCGAGTAGAAGTGGAAGAGAACTGGGATTATAAAGGAAAAACGAAAATAATGCTTGAGCTGATCGATTACCGTAAGCATCCGTTCAACATTTCGCTGTTCATCTATATCCTAGTCATTGTAAGCTTTGTATTAAGCAAACAATGGGACATTCCGTTCTATATGGAGACTGGAGGCAACCCGCGCTATGTCACTTCCTTGCCAAGCAGTTCGGTTTTACTGTCCGGCCTCATGGTGGTCAGTACCTTTATTTATATGATCAGTCAAGGGAATTTCTTTGGTTTTCGAAAAGCCGAGCTTAATTATGATAAAGTCATGTTCATCCATTTTGTTGAAATCTACTGTTGTGGTCCAGTCTTAATGATCTGGGTGTTCACCATGATAAATGCTCTGTATGTGCACTTTAGGTGAATTTCTGAATAAAAAAAATGAGAAACTCAATTATTGCATAGTCTCTTCTATCGATTTACTTAGATTTTTGATTTTTCCCCTGTGGCAGAAACAAACATGAAAATTGGAACATTCTCGTTTGTTTAAATTAACATGAATGTTTCTAACACAGCTATATTTTAATCAGTCATATCCTCTCAATAATCGATTTCGACGATTCGTTGCATTTCTTGCTTCCGTTTCCTTGGCTATCTGATCCTTCCGTAACTGCCCATTTAAGCGTGGGTCTTGTAATCGCATGGTCCCCCATCCCGACGGTCCAACTTTTTTACTTACTTTCTTTATTTCATCTTCAAAAAACAACATGTCCATTCCTCCCTCCTATCAATTGATCAAAGAAGACAATTAATATACACTTCCCCTCTTTCTAAAATATGCAAACAACTTAAATACATAAAGGTTATCCGCACAGTGAAAAGGAATTTAGTTAGACATGCAATGCTTATAAATATGTATAAAAAGTATCATTTGTAGTTAGTAATAGATTGTTTCATGCAAGATTAATAATCTCCGAACAAAATTTCCATAACCTTACGTGTTCGGTGTTAGAAACAAACGTGAAAATCATAACTTTCGCGTTTGTTTGTAGTAAACTCTATCATCAATTGAAAAAAACTTCGAATAAGAAAAACATAGGAGATTTTAGTCTTCCTATGTTTTCATTCATATTATTTGTCTGTTTGTTTTTGCTTTTTTTTCAAATACTCCGCACGTATTTTTTCAAGTTGCTGCTTTTTATCAAATTTGGCAGACTTGTGTTTTTCATGATACTTTGCCACAGCCATCTGACCTTTGGTATCCAATTGATATTTCCCCATTTTGTTCACCTACTTTTCTTGTCTTTAAAGAGAATCTATTCAACAAATATAATATACCTTATTTTACTGAAGTAAACCTTTTTACTTTATTAGTGTACTTTCTATCTTCTTCAATAGCTATCGCTTCATCCTTATTTATACCTTTAATTGAATAAATGTTACCACTTTAATTAATATTGGAAGCAAACATGAATGTTAGTATACAGCGAAAGATATTAGTAAAATAAAAAAGACCAAATGATGTGTGAGCATCAAACGGTCAATTAAATATATTACTTTTCTAATGAAGACAAGAAAACACGCTGTGCCGCACTTACTCCAGCTCCCGGCTCAAATGGATAGGAAAAATCCTGCAAGCCTGCTTCGATGAGAGAAACTGCTTGAAGTATGTCGCTTGGGAAGCAATATCCCATATGTCCGAATCTGAAAACCTTGCCTTGAAGAGAACCAAGACCACCAGCAAAATCAATGTGATACTTATTTTTTAAGTGGCTTAAAAAAGCTGCAAGATCCAATCCTTCTGGGGTCCGGATCGTCGTAATGGTTGGTGATGCGTACTCATCACTTGTTAACAAATCAATTGATAAGGCCTTCATAGATTCCCGAACCATATTTTTCATAATCTCATGGCGTTCAACTGTTTTCGAAAATCCACCTTCCTCTTCAATTAAATCGCACACAGCGGAAAGTCCCATAATGAGCGAAACCGCTGGAGTATTAGGGGTCATTCCTTTTTCTGCCCAATCACGATAACTTAATAAATTTAAATAATAGGCAGTCGTTTGATTAGCTTCTATCACTTTCCATGCCCTTTCACTTACAGCTACAAAGGCAAGTCCCGGAGGAAGCATCATCGCTTTTTGAGAACCTGTTACCAAAATATCTATACCCCACTTGTCCATTTCTGCAGGGGCGCCCCCGATACAGCTCACACCATCCACTATAAAAAGAGCATCCGAATGATTGTGTACTGCTTCTGCCAATTGCTCGATAGGATTTAAGATTCCTGTAGAAGTTTCATTATAAGTGGCAAAGACGGCCTTCACATCGGTTAAAGGCTTCAAAAAGTCAATGAGATCTTCCTTGGTACAGGCTTCCCCCCACTCTTTTTCAAGTTTATGTACATGCAAGCCATGCTTTTCACAGATTGAAACGAAATAATCTCCAAATGCGCCTACTGTAATGACGACTACTTCTTCTCCTGGTGAAACAGTGTTTACCACAGCTGCTTCTAATGCTGCTGTGCCGCCTGAAGGAATAAGTAAAATATCTTGCTTCGTCCCAAAGATAGGTTTCACACGTGCAGTAGTTTCTCGATACAGCTTAACAAATTCTTCCGTACGGTGACTAATCATATCCTGAGCCATTGCCAATTCCACTTTTTTAGGGATTGGAGTAGGTCCCGGATGTCTAAGAATATTTCGATACATAGTTTTATTCTCCTTTATACTATTTTGGGGTGTATGTTCCCTATGTTCGCATAGAGCTTCAAAACTTAAGCATAGTTTTGAAGTTATGTCTAACACAGAGAACTTTTCCCCTTTTTATTCTGCTCTTTAATTATACCCATTCCATCCATGAATTTCTTAATAGAACCCTCATTTTTTAATAATTCGCTTAAACACAGCAAAACATCAAACTCTTCGGGATCTGCGTCATAATAAATTATTCCTGGATTGATAAAAGGCTCATAAACGATAGTACAAATATATTGTCCTCCTATGCTTACATGAAAGGATCTCTCTAAATCTGAAATATATTTATTTGTCCAATTCAAATCATGTACGGCTGATTCAAAGGATTGTCCATTATAGAAGAAAAATAGTTTATTATCTTTAACATAAATGCCTACTATCTGGCCACTTTCACTTATTCCCCCAATTCCTTGTCTACTTCTATATCTATCCTCCGTTTCTTTGATTGAATAAGTAGTGTTATCAATGAATTAGAAATAAATTTATTGTAACTACCCATCGCATCCTTTTTGATAGCTATAACTTTAGAACTTTTTTTGCAGCAATAATTTAGAAACAACTTTATAGTAAAATGTAAAATAGATGCTTTTTGGAGGATGTGTAAAATGAATACTGTAAAGAAAACAATTTTAATAATAGAAGACGAGGAATCCATATACGATATATTATCTTATGCTTTACGTAAAGAAGGATTTAGTGTGTATGGAGCTTCTACCGGGAAGAAAGCTTTAGAATATCTTCGAGGAATAGAAATAGACCTGGTTATCTTAGACTTAATGTTACCTGATACAACAGGCTTTGAGTTATGTAAAGATATTACTTCTAATAGTAATTTACCAATCCTCATGCTAACTGCTCGTGATGATATTGTAGATAAAGTTTTGGGACTAGAACTCGGAGCCGAAGATTATATGACCAAGCCATTTGATGTAAGAGAAGTAATTGCACGTGTCAAAGTATTACTAAGACGAAATTCATCACAAGCTCCCTTTCACTTTATAAAAGTAAATGAATCAATTAGAATTGACCCCCGTGCATACTCTGTATTCCAAAACAACGAGGTCGTACTGCTAAAGCCTAAAGAATATGAGTTACTATTATTATTAGCTCAACATAAAAATCGTGTGTTTTCACGAGAAGAGATTCTAAATACAGTTTGGGAAATGGATTATGAAGGTGGACTTCGGACGGTCGATGTACATGTTCAAAGAATCCGGAAAAAACTTGATCCCTCCATTATTGAGACTGTTTTTGGGATTGGCTATAAAATGAAAGGAAACTAAACGATGAAATGGACCATTCGAAAGAAGTTCTTTGTAGGTTTTTTCTTTTTGTTTACGTTGGCTGCATTTCTATTTTACTTTGTATTGGCAAATATGCTAGAAAAGCATACGACAACCAACTTAGAGTCAAATGTTACCACATTACAATTCGCAACGAAACAATATATGAACCAATTTAAACAATTACGTAAGCAAGACGGAAGCTTTTTCACCGAGGATAGTTATACCATTGCAAATGAGCTTAGTAAGATGAATAAGCAAAGTGTGGCTCTATATGATACAGCTGGACAATTTATATATGAAGCAGCACCCATCGACCAAGCCTTACTCATTGAACATCAACGGTATCAAACGAATGTAGAAAGTGAGAGTAGTGAAGAATTAAAACAAGCATTTCAAAATAAATCCGCCTACACTATTCAACCAGTTGAAAATGGAACTCTTCTTTACTTTGCTTATCCGCTCTATATCGAAGATACCTTTTATGGTGTCATTCGATTTACTGCCGATTATACAGATGTTTTTCAGCATAACGAGCGATTATTAGGAAGCTTTACCCTACTTACCATCTTATTATTTTTAGGCGTCTTTATCATTTCTTTATTGCTAACAAACCAGCTCACTAAACCACTTCATCACTTAACAAATGCAACCAAACGAATGGCACAAGGTGATTATCAGCCCATTCCTATTATCAATAGAACGGATGAAACGGGAGAACTTGCAAAGCATTTCAAACTGATGCAGCATGAAATTCAGCAACATATCCAGACAATTGAACTGGAAAAAGAGAAGGTCTTGTTATTAGAAGAAAAGCGTCGAAACTTTTTTAATAATGTAACCCATGAATTAAGAACACCCCTTACGACAATTTCAGGGTATGCACAAATTATTGGAGAAAAGGATTTTAATGATGCTACCTTTCTTAGCAAAGCCGCTCAAAAAATAAGAAGTGAAAGTGATCGTTTAAATGAAATGGTTACTCAATTACTTACACTATCAAAATATCAATCGGAGACTCCAAATCAATTAACGGAAGTATTTGATGTATATTCACTTGTACAATCGGTTGCCGAGGATATGCAACTGAAAGCAATAAAGTACGATACGAAAATAGTGGTAAGTGGAGAGCCATTTATTGTCCAAGGCAATCAAAATGAAATTAAACAACTTTTTATCAATTTGATCGATAATGCTATTCAGCATGGTAAACCAGGTCACGATATTGACATAAAGGTACGTGAAGAATTCCTAATTAAAAATGCATGCTTTCCTATCCCACCAACTATTTTGGGACATATCTTCGAACCTTTTGTCCACCAGAAAAAAGTAGGTAGTACGGGTTTGGGCTTATTTATATGTGCCGGTATAGTTGAACGTCATAAAGGAAAAATTATATTTGAAGAAAAATTAGGTCATGCAATTGTATGTATCACAATTCCCCGTTGGCAACATTATGGCAACAAGTCATACAAAACTTGAAACAACCATTCCTTATACTATTTATGCAAGCTACTAATTAGGAGGAATAAAAAATGAAAAGAAAATGGCAAGGAATTGCAGTACTCACAATCAGCAGTATTATCGTAGCAGGATGCACGCTCAATGGAGACGCGAGCTCGAAAACCATAACAATTTCCGAAGATGTCAAATTTGAAAGTGCTTTATCTGAAGGAAGTATTATGGCAAAACACGGTGGTTCCATACCTATTGATGTAGAAGTAAAATACACCGGGTTCAAAGGGAATAATCTATTTTACAATCTAAACAAAGAAACGTATCATCTTGAACTGGGGACGATGAAAAAAGAGAAAATAGCAGATGAGCCTTTCTATTTGTTATCTGAGAATGGTAAACGCGCATTGTCTCTTGTGAACGAAGAATTTTACGCACTCGATTTTCAAACGAATACGAAACAGTTCATTGCAACAGGTTCAGAAGAATATATGACCTATTTCGGTGATGAAGAAGGTTCAACAGTCATTCAAGTGATTCATAAAGAAAGTGATTTGGTTTTAGAAAAAACAATCCTTGCGAAAGACCAAAAAACATCCTGGACAATCTCAGACATGTTTGAGTGGGATGGTTTATCCATTTCATCTTTTCAATCGAGTAGCAATGGAGTATATATAGTAGGGAAATCATTACAAGAAGGTTATGGATTTTATCATTTGACGGAAGATGGAGAAATGGAACAATTATCTCCACTAGAAAAAATAGATTCGATTAACCACTATCATTTTTTAGACGAAGACACAATTATCTTTAATGATATATACAACGGAAAATCTGGAATTTATACACTAAATTTTAAGACGGAACAAGTGACACAGCTTGTAGCAGGTGGCGAAGATGAGGAAGGTATTTGGGTACCATTTTATAAACTATCCCCAGATAAAAACAAAATTCTATTTGATGCACCTGTCCAGGTAGGTAAAGAGTATAAGACAAATGTTTATATAGCTGAGTTAGTGAACGGAAAAATTTCCAACCCATCTTTGATTATGCAAAATGCAGATCTATATGGTGTTATATCCCACACTGGGTATTGGAGTCAGGATTCGAATACTGTCTTTATTAGTACGACTATTCCTGGAAATGAAATGATTGATACTATTGAGGTCTTTCAGGTTCAATTAGGTAAATAAAAAAACAAGTGGCTGACATAAGTATATTTTTAAACCAAAATTTAAAAATTTCACATCAGAAAGGCGCGAGAAATCAACATTACTAAAATTGATTTCTCGCGCTTTTTAAGGTTTTAAGTAAATCTGTCCCAGCCTCTTACCTGCTATACATAAACTGGAGTAATTCTTGTCTGGGAAGCACTCGCTGCTATTCATCTGCTTTTTGATATTCTAATAATTTTTCACGTAATGCTTCGTCACTTGCGTAAATATAAATTCCCCTAATACCACGCTTCATCAAAATGTTGATGGAATTAAGAACGATTTTTTCTTTCGCTTCATTAATATTTTCAATGCCTTCGATACCTGTGTAAGCACCTTTATCCATGTATTTACTTGTATCAATAACAATTTCATCTTTGGTTGCATCATATTGTACAGAAGGGCCAAGGACAACACCAACGTAATTTAAATCGAAGCCTTGAATTGTATAAATAGAGCCAGCTTCATGAACTGTCTCCGCTTTTTCAGCCCATGTGTATTTGGTGCTTGTTGTGTTCCATGGCATTTTGTATTCTCCAGTGGATTCTTTCACGTAATATGTACCGCCATCTTTTTTATGTAAGTAATCGAATGTTGATACAACACGACTTAGACCAAATGCATTGTTTTGCTCCTTAATTTTTTCGTGCATATCTTTCATATTTTCAAACACTGCAAATTCATAGTTCTTATCTTTCGGAATTGGCTTTAACTTTTTACGTTTAAAAGAGTTAATCCAGTTAATCACATCATCGTTTGCTTGCATACGGAACTGGTTTGTTAATTGGTATTCCTCATGATAGGTACTATGCTTCTTTAATTGCTGTAACGTTGCTGCCCCCCATAAGCTTTTCAACTTTAATACTTGATCCTGATCATAAATTATGACAACTACCTTCGCTAACTTCAGTAGTTCCTCTAAGTGATTGTTGCCGTGGAAGTTATTGTACGTATCAGATTTCGTTAATAATAAATGCGCCTCATCCACGAAAATGATATCTACTTTTTTGCTCTCTTTTTGCAACCTATTTACAAGAGGAGTGGGTTTTGCAAAGTTCTTCCCTTTTAGATGTTTCACTTGTTTCGCAATGCCTTTGTACGTCTTGAACATTTCTTCATGGTTCACGACTAAATAATTTTCTGTACCAAAAAGATTAGAGGATGCTTCCTCTGCACGTTCCTGAATCGTATTAAAAATCGAACTTAGCACGACGCTTTTTCCAACGCCAGCCTCACCTTCAATGACTAATAAGCTGCCATATTCACTTGTAGTTGCTTTTACCTGCTTCTCACAAAATTCGAGTACTTTTTCTTTTAATTCGAGTTGTTCTAGGGATAGTTCTTTAAATGGAGATAATTTAAAAATGTCTTTGTTTTCGATTACATGTAACTCATGGTCGACAAGCTTTTGTTCATGCAACTTCTGCCAAAGTTCTTTAAATAATTGTTGATCGTAATATGGCTTGTTGTAGTAGTTGTGGGTAAAATCACTTGCCGTTTTACTTTTATTTTGAAGTGTATATTTTTCATCACCTAGGAAGTAGTTAATGAGTTTCGTCTCTAAGTGGAACGTTGCCGAACGATTAAACTTCTCATGTTTAATGAGATTAATTTGGTCAATATTTTTACGTCCTTTAAAATGTGCCTTCATTCGATTTTTAAAATAAACCGTCTCACCGATGTAAGCTTCCTTATTGCCATTTAACACGTAAATAACTGGATAATTTAAAAATTGCTCGTTATTGCTAATTTGGCTCATGCTTTCAGGTTTAAACGGCCATGAAAGTACTTCAATTGCTGTCAAACTGACACCTTCTTTTAATTAAAATAATGTATTTTTAGATAATAGAAGTAAAGATAAATGTAATCTATTAAAATTTAATTTGTCTTCATCCATTATTAACATGCCTAACTGACCCTCTCTTAAAACTACCTCACCTACGCAAGTCACAATTAATTCTTCCCCATTATCATGAAGTTTCTTTAATCCCTCCAGCATAGGATTTATAGTTAAACTCGAATTTACATAGAATGCTTCTTCAAGATATAGAGTAAATGTCAATCTATCATAATCATCAGTTAAAGTAATAATTGAGTATTTTTCTCTTATTTTTACTTCCTATAAATACCCACCTGTACTCATGGTTAATCCAATATCGGCAAATTCAAAATCTAGTATTGATAATCTTTTTCTAACGGTTGGATTTCTTTCTCCTTCTCTTACTTCATCAGCATCTAAAGAAGTAGTGGGTATGTTAACCACAATATCCTCAAAATCCAAACTATCTTGTCTCTCTATTACTTTATTTTTTCTATTTCTCGCTTTCTGATTTTGCTTCTGTAATCTCTTAATTCGTTCATCATCGGTCTCATTAAATTTATCAAAAGTTTCTTTTAATACTTTTTTAATATGATCTTCCTTTAATCTAGAAACAGCTTTCCCAGCAATTCTAATAGATCTAGCGCCAGTTTCAGTTTCTTTATAGAATGGGCATTCTTCAATATGATTGTAGCCTTTCCATTTCTTAAAATATGCTACTTTAGCACCTTTAGGAATATAAATTAATCTGCAGTTACAATGTGCAATCTCACAATATAAATTCTCTTTTACTATTGTATAATCTTCGTGGTGTGTAATAGATTCTAGTGTCACAATCTCTTTATCAGTTCCATTTCGAAATGCTGCTCTATCAATTATCATACCGCACCACCTGATTTATATTAGTTAAATTTTATCACATAAGAGTGAATTTTTGTATAACTTGCATTACCAAATAAAAATCGCCCCTCAATTTTAGAAGGACGATTAAATCTTAATTAACTTTTTCTTCACTAGGTAAGTGATTCAGCAACACATTCAATCCTTCCACTAGTCTCTCTAGCTTGTTGCTGGCCCTTGTACAATTATTAGATGGAAAAGAAAGGGGAGTATCCGACAGTGAAACAGTCGACTTTTAAAACACAATAAACATTGACGCTCACGTCCCGTAGAAGGTTAAAGTGGAGACGGTGCACCATATTTCTGATTATTGAAATTTATAGATTTAAATTCGAGCCTTTTAGTATATAAAGTTTTTATTTGAAAAACTCCACTTGTAACTTCAAAAGGAAAATTTACGTTTTATGTCACATGACACTGTATTAAATCGTATAATTTCGTAGTATGGAGCTGGCGGATTTGAAACAACCATTATATCAAGGTTTGCAGGGACAGTTTATTTCCAAATAATAAATCCTCTTTTTGTCATATAAACCCCAATATATTTCATTTAAATCTTTAAAATATTTTCTACCTAATTGTGGCTCAACCACTTAAATAAAGTCAGCTATTCCATACATGTACCCTTTGTAATTTGCTAACTCTAATCTTCCTGTTTCAATCAAATGATCTTGTACACTGTATTTATTTTAATGGAACTTTTATACCTCTATCAGTTAACATTCTACCTGTAAAATTTTTGGGTTGATTATCAGAAAATAGCTTTTTTTACATTCAATAAAAATCCCCATTAGTTTAACGAATATTCTAAAAAATACATAAGTTCAAACTTTAAATCGCTTCGAATTTGGAAACCTTTTTCTGAAAACGCTAGGTCGTCAGCATATCTTTTTTAACTAACATCATGTTTAGCGATGTCGCACTTATCAGTTATTATAATATAACATCGTTCCTTCTTAAATTATTTTCTATAAATATCCCCATATGCCGTATGGCCTGCCATTTCTATCATTTTTGTCGTACTACCATACTCTACTGATTCTCCTTTTCTTATATAATATCCTTGTGAGCGATACTCATACCTATTAGTTAACTCCCCAAATAAAATCCATTGTAAATTATCAACAGACATGTTTAATATATTGTAAGCATATTGAATTTTTGTTTCTGAAATAACCTTCATACCTGTTCCATATATTTCTTTCTGGAACCAAAGAAATAATCCGAATGCCTGTTTCCTATCTCCATATTTATCAATTTCTTCAATTTGTTGCATATGAGCGTCAATTTTTTCAACAAGCCTTTTATGTATTGTATATATTCTATTCGCAATAATTTCTGAAGAAACCTTTTCATTTAACGCATAAGGATATATTCTTTTTATCTCTTTTATCTCCGGGTTAAAATACTTCAATATTTTTCTTTTCTTAGCTTTAGTAAAGTTAAATACACATTTATATTCTTCGACACATAACTTTAGTTCTTCATAATCATATCTTTTTAATGTTTTAATAGTTTCCATCATTTCGTCAATATAGATGTCATACTTAACAATTATGTCTTTGAGACTTTGTTCGACTTCGATTACATCATCACTAAATCTTCTTTTTCTAATTTCCGGATGATTCTCTAGCACTTCCTTAAGTTCATTTCTATGCTTAAATGATTCTATTTCTCTTATTTTCTTATTATACTCTCTGATTTCACGTTTCATTTTCTTAGGTACAGTGTGTACGACATTATCTATTGACTCATTGAATTTTCTCTTTCTTTTATTATCTAAATATTCAAAGTAATAACGTTGTTCTAGTATAAAATATTCTCCTTCATGTTCAAGAAAGGGAATTTCTCTATATATTTTCTGTAATTTATTGTTTTCACGAGCAATCTTTAGAATTTTCTCCCTTTTTTCCGAATTATATTCATTTATATAAAATATCATTGCAACAATAGCACTTCCTAATACACCTGAAGTAATTGTCGTGAAAAAAGACCTTACTTTTTCAACATCTATATTGGAATGTACTCCCAGCTTATGTTCAATAGCATTTCCAACATGTAGCATTATATCAGTAGAAATAAAATTAAAGATTGTAAAAATGAAAAGCATAGCAAATATTACATCTACAGCTTTTTTTACATGTTTTATTCTTAAGTTCATATCTCATTCTCCTCTTTTATATGATATGGATAGTCAATCCTATTCGGACAATAAGATAAGGTGTATGAATACCAAGAAAATTACAATATACCTTTAATCATTCTATCAAAAACACTTATAATTTACGATATCTTGACACTAACCGACATTATTTTTCGTAGGGTTCAATTTTTAGAGGGACGATCAAATTTTAATTAACTTTTTCTTCACTAGGTAAGTGATTCAGCAACACATTCAATCCTTCTATTAGTCTCTCTAGCTCATTACTGGCCCTTGTACAATTATTAGATGAAAAAGAAAAGGAACATCCGATAGTGGAGCAGTCGAAGTTCAAACCACAATATAACAATAACGCTCATATTACTTAGAGGGTTAAAAATAGACCACTTGAGATGTCCCTGATTATTTAGTACTATATAGTTAGATTTCAACCTTTTAGTATACAAAGGTTCTAAATGAAAAATCCCCCTTGTAACTTCATAGGTAATTATATTTTCTTAAAATAACTTTACTATAAAGAAAATATTAAACAAAACAAAAAACTCAAACATAAAAATCCTAATAAAAATAAAGCATAAACTTTCCAATCGGAAAATTTATGCTTTTTGTAACATGAAACTGTATGAAATCCTATGATTTCGCAATATGGAGACGGCGGGAGTCGAACCACTGTCTTTATAAAGTGCTGTAATACCAATGTTTTCAATGGTTTTTAGCTATTGTTCTAAATGCTTGATTACGTTTTTGACTACGTTTAATAAAAATTACGTTGCGGGGGCAAGATATTTCCTTTATTAAACCTAGAGATCGAGTAACTAAAGTTATTCAAAAAGTTTTATTGTAAGGCTACAATTCCAGCTCCAGCCAAACTCCACATGTGTGGAGTGTATGTGTCAACACATTGATTGGGGGAATTATAATGCTTGACTATTTTAGAACCAAGCATAATGGTTTTTGTTTCCTTAAATTATACTTATATAAGCATACCTTTACTCAAATAACATTTCCAATAATCCCAGTACCTTATGGATTACTAAAATTTATTATTTATATACACAATTGGGATTAGCCCTTTTAAGAACCTCTTTTTACCAAGTGTCTTATTTGTTTTTTAACTTAATTATTTCGACGTATTTAATTTAGGTTGACATTTGCTCAAGAGGAAGTGGTTGTTTCTTTAAAACTGATCAAACAGCAACGTTTTATAGGAATATTCTCCAAAGTATTGTGTTTATACAATTTTAAAGAGCTAATAGACTGATTCACTTCATAACAGAGATTCGATGATGCGCTATCTATTTTAACATCATAGATATCAATTTGGATAGATTACCGAAATACGCTCTAAGCTTGGATAAACAACCGAATTAATTCATTAAGATAGTTTGTATTCCTTCAATACTCAAGTAAGATTAGGAAACAATACAGTTATTCATAAGTTCACTAATATAGTCCTCAGGTAATTCTTGCCAAGTTATATCAACAAAATCAACTTCGTTAACTAATTGTTGGTCCTCATTCCTGAAGAAATATATTACTTGTTTTTGGGATTCATATTTGGAATTATTTCTTTAATTAATATATCTTTTTTAACTTTACTAAGAATTGTAGAATCTAAATCTTCCATTTCATTAGTTAAAGTTCTTTTAAACTCCTTAAAGTTATAAGATTTATCTAAAGATGTTAAGTAATTATGGCTATATAATAATGATCTTTTTATACTTTTATTTATAATATCTTTATATAGCTCGTATCTAGTAGTTAATTGATAGGTTTCCTCGTGAGTTTTCACTTTTTCCACATCACTTATTTTATATGGATTTAATGAAAGTTTGTAATTATCATCAATACCCATGATTTGAGAATAAAAATCCTTACTATTATTATGTTGTATTGAAAATTCTCGTTTAAAATATGCTATGTTATCAAAGCCCTCCAAAAATGGATGCGTACTTTTATTTAAGATACCATCTATATTACCTTTTAATTTTGAATTACATATACTACAACTTGGTACTAAATTATAAATTGAAATTACTAGCATAGGATGTTTGCTTTGTGTGAAGAAATGATCTAAATCAGGACGGATTTGAAAACTCCTATCACCAAATCCTTTAACTTTTTGTGTAAATGTATACTGAGTATTACAATAAGGGCATATTGAAATATTTAGTGATCTATTATATATTATAGGACTCCAAAAGCTATTCTTTGTTAGAACGAATTTATTGTAATTAAAAATTAATTTTAAAATATTATTTACTTTTTGTAAGTCTTCGTTGGAAGTAATCGAATATTTTCCTTCTAGATAATTGTAAAAAGCAGCTTCAATTTGTAAAATTTTCTCAGGTTTTGATACCAGTATATTTTTGAAGTTTTCGTCAATATAATCAATTATAAATTTAAAATGTTCTTTACTAAATTTTGCGCAAAATTCTTTTACTTCAATTATATCAGATTCATAATTATTATCTTTATGGTATTTTATAAATGAATAATAAATTAATTCAGGTTTATAATTCTTTGGTCCAATATCAAAAAAGTATCTATAATGCTTTATTTTCATATCAACGGAAATCTCAATTTTTTTCATTATTTTTTTCCTCTAATAAATTCTCAAGTTCTGCTATTTTCATTTTTAAAACCATTAATTCATTTTCTTCACTATGTTCTAGAATTTCTTTGTTTAAAAGCTCTATCAATTTTGATTTTACTAGAGGTTCACCTACAATATTGATGAAGGATCTATATTCTTCTATTTTTTTAAAATCAAATTCCCTAAATAATTCATTAATAAAATCATTAATTTTGTTCTTAGCAAACTGCCCTGTCAAGCCATCCTGTATAAAGAATTTTGTTGATAAAAGTTCATTAATATTAGCAGCAAAAGTATCTTCAATTAAAAAGTCATCAGATTCTAGCGGATGCATAAACAAAATATTTTGGTTTGTTATATCTGACACAATAAATGGTGAATGTGTTGTAATAATTAATTGAATTTTTTCGAATGGCATCAAATAATTAAGTGATTTTATAAGCATATCTAAATATTTTTTTTGCCATTGTGGATGTAAATATAAATCCCCTTCATCAATAAATAACAATAAATATCCACTTAAATTTTTATAATAATTTATTCTATTTAAATTACTTAATAAATTTAAAATAGCTAACTCACCACTACTCATATTCCTCCAAGAAAATTTTAACATCGAGTTTTTATAGCTACTTTTAAATAACTTGAAATAGTCAACTATTTCCATAGAATTTATATCAGTTTTAAAATTAAAAGTACTATTAGTAACTTTGTTCATTTGAGATTTTTCTAATAAATTTACTATGTATTCGACAAGTTTTTTTTGCTTTGTATAATTAAAATTTATTTCTTTTTCCAATTCACTTTTTATTCCATTAAATATAGATTGAAAAATTTCTCGAGAAATTTTATCTGATTTTTTATTAAAAGTCATTTTAGTAGAATTAATTATTTTATTAGAACTATGATTGTTTTCTAACTCTAATAAATAGTCATCTAGCTCAAGTGATTCAAAAATTATAGCATTCTTAATCATAATCATTAAGTTGTTGGTTATGAAATTAAAAAAATGTTGAATGCTTTTTTCCCATTTGAACTCTACTATTTTTTCATATTTTTCATTATATTCAACTTGTTTGATAATTCGTTCTCTATTTTCACTTTCTAAATCCATTAATATCTGACTCTTAAAATTAAGTATTTCATCAGGATCTTCTGGGTCATATGGAAGATCATATATAAAATCATCATCATTTTCTGTTATGTCTTCTATATCTAATGAATTGAATTTGTTAATTAAAAAATCAATATCTTTTATAAATAAAAAGAAGTCCTTAATTAACTTATCTATATCTAAATAAAAAGTATCGTCTAACAAATTTTCTTCTAAAATGTTCTTTAAATTAATCTCCTTAACCAAGGTTTGAAAATAATTTATAAATAAATCTTCTAATAAATGAGTACTTAATAAATTTAAGACTTCTTTTTTCTCAAAATCTAAATCCACAGTCTCAATATATCTATTTATATCATTTATAACAGCTAAATTATACGATTTTAAAATATTCTCAAGTTTAAGGTGCAAAATTTTAAAATTCCCGTTCTTTTCAGAAAAACCCTTTATTTTTTCGAAACTTTTCGAATCAATAATACTTAACTTATCATTTATTATTTGCAGTATATAATTAATGTCTCTATAATCATATCCTAATTTATCAATTTCATAATATAAATCCAAATTTTTATGCGTCTCGATATAAACTATATAATATCCAGATAACTTTTGATATTTAGTACCATTTAAATATTCTAGATTAGGTTCAAATACAACTTCTTTTGGATGTCTCAAATCATCTAGCCCATTCTTTTTGAGTAAATCTGGATTTTGAGATATTAATAAAAGTTGGTTATAGGTTAGTTTACTTTTGGCTATTTGTGAAGATGAACTTTCTTTAAATAACTCATAATTTAAACTTAAATCGATTAATTTTTCGTCTGATTTTGCAAACAAATCATTACCATCTACTACATTAGTGTATATAGCTCTAGTGCATAAATCATTAAAATTAATTTTCGATATTTTTTCATAATTTGTATTTTTTTCAATATCTAAATTATATGAATTAAAATAATACTGATTTTTATCTTCTGATTTTAATATGACTATGTACTTTTTAATTCCTATTTTTTTTGTATCCCCACTTAATATATTATTGATTTGATAAATTAAACTAGTTTTACCGCTTCCATTAGCCCCCACAAAAGCTAAAACATTAGTAAATTTTTCACCGTAAAATAAAGTTGTATCGAATTGTTTGTGTTTTCTTACAATTTCATTATCAACTACGTTATATATGTATTTATTACTCAGTTGAATATCTCGTTCATAATCATCTAATACAATTTTCATATATTCTATTATCATAATAATCCCTTTTATGTACCTCCAATTTCCTTAAGAAACAAATTTACCAGATTACTTATCTAATTCCTTTTTTCCTAATTCTCTATCAATAAAAAATTCAAAGGTCATTTCCCCATCCTCTTATACTTCATCTATTCCAGTAATTGCATGGATAGGTTACAGTTAGTTGTACAATACAATTAACTGTAACCTATCCACTCTCTATAAGAGAGAATATTAATATTATTCAATTTTAATAGGATAAACATAATCCTCCCACAATTGTGGTCTAGGATTATTACGGTTTCCTATTCTAATTGATACATTATTAAACGGCATATTATATAGTGCTGCATAAATTGCTTCAAAGTACCTACAAAATGATAGCTTTCTCCCCCAAGATGGAGCAGGGTGATTGATATCTTCTTGCAAAGATATCCATTTAATATTACTTATTATTGCAGGAATACTTAGGCCTTGGAAGTTTTGATTATTTATATTATTGTGATTGAAGCTTGTACCTTGCAAAGGAGAAACATCGTAATATAAATTCCTTAAAATGTTCGCAAAATCACCATATTGATTTACGTTATTTTGTACTTTATCATATAAATCTCTTGCAATATTAAGATGTGTCAATTCAACTCTTGCAGGAGCGTTGGGTGTCGAATATCCTACTGAAAAATCTAATTTATCTATGGTGTTATATTGTAGTCTCCTTCCAAAAGTATAGAACCCAGGAATCCTAATAGTAATCTCATGTTCAGAAATCAAACCTTGATTATACAATATAACAAAAGAAGGATATGGGGTTGACGGATTTCGTACTAACTCCGAATAACCACCTCTATTCAACTGAAGATATCTCCTAAGATTATTAGCATTATTCTGATTATAAAAATGCTGTACGTCACCGTATAGTTGTACATAGTTCCTATTTTCCAATATACACCTTCCCCTTCCAAACTTAACCTTAACAAGGTTAAGCTTCTTTGAACTTTTTAGATTAGCGAATTGATTTCCCATCATTTCTTCAAAATTTTACATTAGATAACATTCGAAGTAGATGCTTTTTCTTATAAAATATAATTGATAATACAATCACTTGGCACTACTGTTCCTCCATTAATGCACTTCATATGTATATAAATCTTTAACTAGTTCCCCGATATAACGTGATGGTGTGCCTTTGTACGTTAAATATACATTTTCCTTTGCACGGGTCATAGAAACATATAGAAGACGTCGGTTGATGTCAATTGTAGAGGTGATATCATCTTCTAATCGATTTTGTAACGACGGGAAGCGATCGTTAAGTCCGGAAATGATTACATAATCGAATTCCAGTCCCTTCGCACCGTGCATCGTTAATAACTTTACGCCCGGTGTTAAGGCGCTGCCGTATTGGTCTCGAATAATTTCGCTTTGGATGTCGCTATAGTATAAGCTTTTTCGCCAACCGTCTAATCGATGACTTTCAAATAGTAAAACCCCAATTGTCGGCTCCCAGCCATCGGCCTGTGCCTCAGCTTGAATATCCTTAATGAGCTTAGCAACTAACTCCGTTTCATACTTGTACGAGTTCGCATTCAGTATCCCTGGCAGTAACCCTGACTCCTCTGCATCATATTCCTGTTCGATGTCCTCAGGATTTAACGTCGAGTCATGCTTCAATAGCGAATTGGCTAAGTCCATAATTTCCTTCGTACTACGGAATGCACCACTTAACTTTTTCGTACGACCACCTTGTACTTTAATACCTACACTTAGCCAAGTGAAATCGGTTTTATAAATTTTTTGTCCTAAATCCGCAGCAACTACTAATCCTTTACGTGCTACCTTACGTAACGATATTAATTGTATTTGCGATAAATCCTGTGCCTCATCGATAAATATGTAGTCGTATTCGAATTGCTTATTCACTTGATCGATATTGTCATTTACGACGTTTGCGTAATCCTGCCACATATATAATGAGTTCACATTTAAGTACGAGTTCCACGCCTCTAAAATCGTGTATATGACTTTACGATCACTCGCTTGAAGGGCCGTCCCTCGACCAGTACGTTGAATGCCTTTATACTCGCCGAAAGTTTTAATACCTTTATCTTTAATCCAAGCAATCTCTTCTTCTACAAACGCTTGATATTTTTTATCTGTATAGAAGCGGTGTGTACCAGATAAATGAATTAAAAATGTACTAAATGTGTTCTTATCAACAGGCTCTTTATACTTCCTTAATTTATGAAGCACTTTCACCGTCCACTTATGATAGGTGAAAACATCGACATTTAGCTTTTCAAGGTCCATTTGCAACTCTTCTTCAAGATCGTTTTTCAGAGATTCATTAATATACTTTTGCAGCGTATTATTGAATGTAACAAATAAAATAGAAGCAGTTGGGTCTACCTCAACGATGTTTTGTAACTTCGTTAGTAATACAGTTGTCTTTCCACTTCCAGGAATACCCTTTACTAAAACATGTTCTCCTCTCGCGTTCACTGCATCCATTTGGGTTGGCGTTAATATATACTTGACCATGCTTTACATCCTCTACAATTCTTTTAGTTGGTTCTTTATCGATTGTTTTTTACTGCTTTCATTGCGATTGCGCTGTCCTCTCGTTCGTCGAATTGGTGAGGTAGAAGTAGTAATTTCATTCACTGTAAGAACTTTCCTAGCTGTAGCATTACTTAGCAGCTTTAGTTTCGTTAAAAGGTTCTCATTCATCTTTTACATACTCACTCTCCCTGCATCGATTTTGAAACGGACAGTATTTACAATGGGCCCCTGGGTTTGCAAAGCTTTTACCGTTTCTATCAAGGTGACCAAACAACGCGATTGATTTTAAGTTATCTTCAAAGGAAACATCATCTACTTCCACAGACTTCGTAAAGTAGCTCCACTTTTCTCCATTAATCGCGAGAATCGAACGCTTCGTTTCATCCCATTGTGTAAACCAACCGGAGACAATTTCTCGAATTTCTTCCTTCGATAATGAAATACCGTAACGCGTAGAGAAAAAATTCAGCTGTGCAATATACTTTTCAAAAAGGAACCGATGATGAAACTCCGTATCAAAGCTTGGTGATTCTTGCAATAAATAACTTAATGCCATTCGTTTATTACACACCGTCTTCGTTTCCTCCAGGAGTGCCGATTGCTTCCGTTTGTTGAAACTGATTGTTTTCGGCGTATAGCCAACCTGCAGTTTGTTAAAGGCTGTTTCGTTATCTTTCGCATTAGCGCTAGCGGTTTTAATATTCAGCAAGTCTAAGTAGAAGGAACGCTTCAGCTCCTTTTCCACTCCGATGTTTGCAACGATTGAAAACTTCAAGTTAACCGCATTCACCATAATTAAATAAAGTAAATACTTCGTAATCGCTGCATCGTATTTTTTACGCTTTTGCACGAGCTCTAGCAGTGAGCTATTGCACAGCTCATCCATCGAATCATCATTAAATGGCCAAGTAACTAAGTTCTGTGATAACGGCAATGCTTTATTATCTAAAAAAGCAAGGTGGACGGATTGGTTTTCCGCAAAGGGTAAAAAGTCACCGTCTTGAAGTGATACAATCTTACTGTCCATCAAGCTTTCTCCGAATAGCGAGTTATCCGTATTTTCCAGCTCTTCGCTAAGGAAGAAGCGCAACCCTTGGATTAGGTCTTGGCGATCGAAATGTTCAAAATCACTTTCGCGCATTTCACGAAGCTTATCAAGTAGGTGCTCAGCTACAGTAATTTCATCCTCCCGTTTGATATTTGGCACAATTTTATCCGCTAAATGTTTAAGCAGACGCTCTACATACATTTTGACATCAATTGTTTTGTCCGTAAAAATAATATTGTATAGCTCTCTCACTGCTTCTAGCGCTTCTAAAATAAAATCTAAGTGTTCCACCTTCACATCAAAGTACGATAATAATCGATTTTTATAAACATAAATTTCGTTGTCTGCTGTTAATGTTATATCGTCAGGTATTAATGCCGCTTCAATGCGCTCCTTATCCACGCGAATCTTTTCAATTTCTACAGTCCATTCCTCAAAAGTTGTTTTGCGATTTAGTCGCTCCTCCAGCTTTTTTAAATCCTTTACGAATAAGTGTGTGGAAGTACCTGCTACCTTTATATAGCCCGAAGCAAAGATGCGCACCAGGATATCAACACTTAACTCTTCGCGGTCGTTAAATTGTTTCACTTCTTCATGAAAGGTCGTTATGTTTAAGGCATGCAGGTCGATTAAAAATTGTCCGATTGGATAATCCTTTAGCGTAAGTGGCTTCATCGAAGCGACGTCCTCAACTTGAGAACGGATTTCACGTGCTCGAGGCGAAATAAGAAAATCATGAATTTCCTTATCGGTATGCACCTCGTTTTCAATAAATCCCTTAAACTGATACATATGATTAAATTCATAATACTTATCCGTCATGTCCGTTATGTCTAGGCTGAAATCCCCCTCGCACGCATGCAGGAACTTTTGGGCGATTCTATTCATATATGCGGGCGTTTTACTAACAGACTGGAAAACATATTTATCCTTTTCTAAAAACACGTCCACGGCTTCAAAAACATTTGGATAACCTTCCTGGTAATTAATCAGCTGCACAATGTCATAGCCAGCCTGATCCAGAGCATTGATGATTTGTTTCTGAATCGGCGTTATGAAGTAAAATCCGTGAAGGACGATTTTTTTGTTTGATAATAAGCGCGTCGTTGCTCTACGAATGAAACCCTTTAGTTCCTTTTCATCATAGTCTCGAGTGAGCGGCTTTAAATTCGCCATTTGACGTTCAAGGTCATTGTCGTTGTTGTACACATCAGATAAAATGTCCACAATCATGTCGGTAAACGTTGCTTCAGTATCGTTCTTAAATTCCTCTATCCATTGTCGATATACAGTAAAGGATTCATCCTGTTCTAGGGATTTCCATATGCTTAACGCCAACTCTTCCTCTACGGAAATATTTGGCGTTAATTTGTTTCGCACTTTGTCACTCGTTTCTTCTGCCTCAGTGAACATACGTAGTGATCGCAGTAATACTTGCTTATTTTTTGACATCGCATTGAAAACTTTTTCATTTTGGATGACGTTTGCTTCTGCTAGTTCACGCAGCTTTTGTGAAATGACCGAAAACTGTTTTAATTGGGTTTTTGAGCTATACCAATACCAGCTCTCATCGCCGATTTTATTTAAAATTTGACCAAAGGTTAAGACGGGGCTCTTTAACCATTCGTTTTCTTGAGATAAATGCTCATAAATCCCTTTACGCAAGGACGTGGTCGACGTAATATGTAGCGCATCGTTCCATTGTGAAAATACAGAATGGTCTTCATATAGCTGTTCGACAGTCCCATAGGTCAAAACTTTTATTGACATTGGTTAGCGACCTCCCTTGATAAGGTGATGCCATGTGTTTGGCTTTTGTGCATGATAAGTAGAAACAGGTTTTTCCATATCGAATATTGCGAGGCATTCCTTCGCACGGGTTAATGCTACATATAAATTTCGCGTTTCTTCCTTTAAAAGCTGTGGTTTTTCATTGTTCATCATTTCATTGTAGTTGTCCGTTACATTTTCAAAATCTTTTCCAGCTTTGAAATACCAAGCATAGTCAACGTTATTTTCTTCGTCTGCTTCTACAAGAATTTCGCTATTTCTCGCATACGGTAACACGAATTTTTCATGAACGTACGGCAAAATAACCGTATTGAACTCAAGTCCCTTTGATTTGTGAACCGTCATCACTTTAATATAATCCTGCGTGAAATCTGCGTCCGTTAATTCCGCCTCATCGTCACGATTATTCGTGGCGATTTCAACGCTTAACCATTTGTACAATGAATACAAATCCGTATTTTCATTTTGTAAAGCATTGTTCATTAACGTCATAATTTTATGTAAGTTTAAAATGTATTGCTTTTCTTCATTTTCTAATAGGTTTGCTGCTTTTTTGTCTGGTACCTTAGCCGTCTCCAAATTATCTTTAAATGGTGTGTTTGATAAAAAATCATTTAAGACAATATTGGCTGGAGCTAGCTTAAATTGCTCGAGCGCCTTTTCCCATGTAATCGGAACTTCGAAGGTTAAATCGTCCATTTTAAAACAGCCATCTTCCTCCTTTAGCTCGGGCAAATCAACTGGCCTACAGAATGCCGTTTGGGAAAGCTCAAATAGCGCAAGCGAATCATCCGGGTTTAACCATGAATAAAGAAGTGCATTTATATCCTTTGCAGCAGTGGTTTTAAATAACGTCCCTTCCTTCACGATTTGGATTGGAATCTTAAGGCGCCGGCATTGCTCAGTCAATAGATCATTAATCGCACTGACTTCTCTATTCTTTCGGACTAATATACTTAATACGCGAGTATCGTCTTCTTTTTCTTTCGGGCGTTGTACCATTTCATTGTATAGTTCTAAAATCGCCTCCAAGCTAATCGGGTTATCACATTGGATGTAGCTTTTTTTCGCGAGACTTTTCGGACGAGTTGATTTCATGCGCTCATCGTTTGTTAAATGACCAAGTTTTCGCCAGTTAGTGAAGATATTCTCGATTTCATTTAATACGTCCTCCGCTGTGCGATAGTTTTTCACAAGCTTATGACTTACGACAACGCGCTTCGATTCTTCCAGCTGCTTGGAAATAAGTTCAAAGGCAGTCACGTTTGCACCACGGAATCGATAAATCCCTTGTTTAATATCCCCTACGACTAATAATGGAATTTTGGCGTTGATGCTTAATTTGGCTATGAATTCGATTTGTAATCTGTCCGTATCTTGAAACTCATCGATAAATAAATAGCGGAACTTTTTGCTTAAGCTTTCCATTGACCGATCGCTATCGATTAAGCGCTTCAAATATCTTGTTAAATCCGATAAACCTAAAACGTCGCGCTCTTGCTTATAGTCGTTTAAACTTTTTTCAACACCCGTAAGCGTATTCACCATTAACGCTTCAAATGAATTCGTCGGCGATACTTTGTCTATAATGCTCTGAGCGAACGCACCCTTTTGCTCAAGCTTGTCCGCAAAGGTCGTAACAAAATCACGCACTTGGTAATATTCGATTCCTTCTAAAACACTCGAATCATAAGTGTTTGAACAATATGCATCATTTAAATGCTTTTCGATAAACTCACGTTTTTTCATCGTCAATGCTGAAATGGTTATGTTTTGACCAAGACCAATATGGTGACCATAATCGTTTAGCACAAACTTCGCAAAGGCCGGAATCGTCATAATCTTCATCTCACGAAGCTCTTCTAAATAACGCATAAAGCGGTTATCCTTTGTTTTTTCATACATATCCATGAAGCGCTCAGACAACTTTTCTAAAATGTTATTTGCTGCTTCGTTCGTAAATGTAATCATTGCCACTTCATTTACATGGTCGATGTATCCCATGTTCAATAAATAAAGAGTACGTGACACGAGCGTATACGTTTTCCCTGAGCCGGCACCTGCCATTACTGCAATATCCGCAGCGGCTAACTCGTGTTCTATTTTATATTGATCGATGTTAAAGGTTTCGGAATCTTGATTCTTCAATAATGGCTCGTATTTTTCAAAGTCTTTCCCATCGTAAATAAATATGTTGTGGTCGATACTAAAATCGCAATAATAATAGACGATTCCTTTACGCCCGTAGTCCTCTTTTTTCTGCTTAACTTCAGCTTCTGAAACGTTTCCAATTTCCAATACCGAATGCTTTGCCACATCATTCGTTTTCACAGGCGGCAGCGTTAAAGGAATGCTTTCAACAAAATCATCGAACTCGTCAAAGTTGTCATCGTTTAATGAAGGCACAATGTCGTTACTATTTTGTAGAGCCTCTAACACAAGATCAACGTCACTTTCACTATAGAGCGTGTAGATTGAGCCAGAAATCGTCGTTAGCCGTTTACGCTCACCCTTCCCTTCTGTACCGAAGTAAAGCAGCTCATAGTTGTTGTTGCCCTTATATTTTCTGTAATGCTGTTGCTTTCTTTCCTTCATGTTTTTACCACCCGTGAACAGCTGCAATCCTAGTCGTTTGTCGCCCTTCTGTAGTAAAATATCCGTCTGTGCTTGTAAATCGAAACGATATTTGATTTCGACATTGTCAAACTTACCACTTTCCTTTAGCAAAAAGTAAAAATGCAAATCTCGAACTAGCGAATTGTATGCCTTACGCACCGCGGTAATTTCGCTAAAGTACTCTATTTCCCTAATTTTATGTCGACGGATATAAGCCCCTTCAAACTCCTTCACTGAGGGTAAATCCTGAAGCTCTAGTATTAATAAGTACAGTTCTTTCAAAAGTAAAGGGCGTCGCTTTTTAAACTTACGATATTCAACCCGCTGGAAGTCCGGTTCAATATATTTGGCTGCTAATTGTTGTTCTATGTATTCAGCTGATTTTAAAAAGGAAAGCACTACTTGCAATTCAAACTTATTATAAAAATTCGCCATATACTCACTCCTGTTGCATTTAAATTGTTATATCAAATATTTTTTTAAAATCTATGAAAAATCTAATAAAATAGTAGTTATTATTCATTTAAGTATAGTATTATCTATCTAAACTGTCTAATTTATTTGGTATTTCTAGAGGATAATATCCTCAAAAATACTGTACAAAAAATGTATCATATCATTAGGGATATCCTTTGAAATAATGCATCTAGGATGCTTTGTTCGAAAAACATCATTATTATAGATTATATTTAATGAGTACCAATTAAATAGTTGAGGTGTTAATAATGGTAGAATTTAAAAACTTACGAAACTCTGATTTAATACCTGGAGAAATATTTGAAGCTGGATTAACAGGCGGCTTTTTTGCAGATGAAGTAATTAGTAATATTTTTAAATTTGATAACTTGAGAGGTATTGGTAATCAAGGTGGAATCCGTAGAGCAATGATTGAAAACAATCCTTCTTTTATTAATGAAGAAGCCTTTCTAATTATATTAGATACAAAAAGTGATTCAGACTGGCCAAATAAATTTAATAGTTCAACCAAAATTTTGAACTATTATGGTGATAACAAAGATTGTAAGAAACATTATTTAGATACTAAACAAAAAGGAAATGCAGCTTTTGAAAAATACTTTCATAGGGCTTATAGTAATACCCATGAACATATTGCTCCCTTCTTTTACTTTGAACGTATAAATGGAAAGGATGCACGATTTATTGGAATAGCAGTTCCCTTTGTTGAAAAAACACCATTGAATACTGCATTAGAGTTAGGAAAATTCATAAAAAGTGGAGAGGGTGAGTACGAAAATTATGTAGCCAGTTTTACAATTCTTGAGGTTCCTGTTCCACGTAAATGGCTTTACGACTTGAAAGTTGGTAATTTCGAAAGCAAATATATACCAACTGTTTGGCATAATTATTTGCAAACTAGAAAACTACCTCCCAATAATGATGTTAATGGTATCTTTCCTAACTCAGATATAACTAATCCTCCCAGAAACACAGGGTATCGCATGACAGCATATCGTAAAACTCAAGCGAAATTTCGTAGTCAACTATTAGACCGTGAGTCTGGGTGCCAATTGTGCAGGCTATCTTTACCTTCATTATTGGTAGCAAGTCATATTGTTCCTTGGGCTATTGCTGACGAATCTCAAAAAGCAGATCATAATAATGGGTTCCTTCTTTGTGTCTTCCATGATGCTTTATTTGATAAAGGTTATATTAGTTTTAATGAAAAAGGTCAAATTCTCATATCAGATGAACTACCATCCTCTGAGTTTGAACGGTTACATATTAGTGAACAAATGACTATAAATATACTTCCTGAACAAGAAGAATACCTACGTTTTCATCGAGCTACAATTCGAACTAAAATTTCCTTTTCAGAGTAATGCAAAAAACAAACTCGAGCTATGCGTTTCAGACAGTAGACAAATTTAAAGATTTTTAAGTTTATCTACTGTCTTTACTTTTTTTCACTAAAAGCAAGACTATTGAATTTCTTTCCCCTCTTGAACACCAACCAGCTTTTATAAACATTTCAGTTTAACCCTTCTAAAGATAAATTAAAAAAGCATTGAGAAATGAATTCCCGATGCTTTTTTTGACAATATAAGCGGTTCTTTTTTGATAACAAAGAACTAATATAATCTATATTTTATTAAGTTGAAAAAAACCTAACTTTGGATCACTCAATAGAGTTCTATCTAAATACATATTCCCACATTCACAGGACGTTTCAGGAATATAAATACAATTATAACAAGCTGAGCCATTCGAACCGTGTAAGCCTTGCCCCATCGTCATACCTAGCTCCGTACAAACCGGATCCGAACTACACCAATGTGATTTCCCAAGGGCCTTATCGAGCATATGGAAAAATTTCATTTTATTTCCTAAGCGTACAAGACCACCAAATGTCCCTTCGATGTCACCTGCAGACGTATAAATAAGTATACCAGCTTGATTTTCATTCATATATAGACGCTCACGAATAGAAGCCATATTATACCCACTTGTATTCGCTATTTCCTCCATAATTAAATGAGCAAGTGAATGCATCATAATATTTCGTGGATTATTAATAATTTCCGGCATATAATGCTTCATATTGGCAATACGATCTAAATATTTTTCAAAGTATTGTTGCACTTCAACTTTTTGTTCCCATTTACCGATTTCCACCAAATCAAATTGAATGAAAATCCCTTCACCAAAAACGCTATACGCTGGTAGCCACTTTTTCTCGTTCGGTATTTCTTTATGATACATTAAATCATAACTTGGTTTAAATTTGTAAGAGCCGTCCTCTTCAACTGAACTTAATCGTTTAAAACCTGCTAAAGCAGCAGTCTCACGAAGCTTTGTTACACGATTAATTTTTTTAATGAACTTTGTATATTCACCTGCATAGTCTTCGGCATCGGCATCTTCATTCGACCACTCTTCAAAAATTTTCAAATACTCTTCGTTCTGAGCAGACTGTAAAACATCAAATTCTTTTTCTCGTAAAATCATAGGGGAAGATAAATCACCGTTATCATCATCAACACTCATACTCGATTCCATGTAAAGAATGGTCTTTTCACAATCTTCTTTCGACACAACTAACTGTGAACTTGCTGCATTATAAAGCATCTCTACTTTATCCTTTATATTATTCTGAGATTGGACTAGCCCATGTACAACTGTTTGACGCTGTAAAAAATCTAATAACATATCCACATTATGATTCTTTTCACCTGGCAATGAAATAACACTTACCTTTTGTGGCAAATATACGTTGATAGAGTTTCGTAAAATAGCAACAGTTGGCTCATTACATGGCTCAAATTCATCCGAGCACCATGCTTTATGACCTTTACATATAAATTTGCGCTCATCTCCATATAATTCTTCTGTTATTACTGAACTATTCTCACGCTTAGCGGTAATACCACGTAAGGAACGATTTTTTCCGCATGAACATTTAATAGACCAAGAATCAAGCGTTGCTCCACCACTTGTATTTAATGTCATTGTGCCTGTACATTCCTGTCCGCTGTGTACCCATTCAACCCAAGGGAAATCAGAAATATGTCCTTCCCTACAAATGGTAATAAACGGTACTTGCTTCATATAACGATTCTCATTACACGTTCTACAAAACTTACGTGAACTTTCCGCACTATAATTTAAACGATGCAACTCCTTACAAAACGGACAATAGTGCCATAACGGAAAACGTAATAAAGGTATCATTAAATTCGAATTCGCTGTATCTTCATGCGCCTTGCGATAATCTGGAGGCAAATAAAGTTTGTTAACACCTAAAAACCCTTTTAGACGAGGTTCAAACACTTCAAATTCCACACGATTTTTTTCATTCTTCGTTTCTTTTGTAAACCAATAATCTAATGCACCGACAATTGCAGTCTCTCCTTCAGGACTTACAATTAAAGAGCCTGGACCATTCGATCCTATGAGCTGACTTCTTCTTAAAGGCAACCTTCTCATGATAATAAATCCTCCAAATCGTCATCTATACTCGTAGATGTTACATCTACATTTGAAATATCCATAGTTATTTTTCCAAGACTTGTAGCGTCGACACTTCGAAGTGAGTTAATCATTGGAATAGCATTTGGATATACTTTTGAGGCAATCGGGTCGCCACTCATATACATCATACCTTGAGCATCCTCATCACTTGCTTTCCAACTAGTAAATTTAGCACTTAGCATTAATTTATCAAACTTTAAAAATGCGTTTTTAAACGATTCCACTTGCTCTTCATCAACCAACTTTACGCGAGCAGTGAGCTTTTTAACAAAATCTTTAAAACTTTCATCTCTTTTTATCGCAATATACTCATCTACATTCGGTTCCATCGCCATTACTTTTGAAAAACGCTGCCTTAAAAATGCAATGATAACTGCATTTAAACCTCGGTCTAAACTCGCATCAGAAAACGGAGTCACGCTTGTCGTTTCAACTTGCGCATAGAGACGTTGATGATATTCGATAAAATGTTCAAAATGTGACTTATCACGTGAATTTCGGTTCGAGTACAGTGTAAAAATAATTCCCGGTCTTTCCATCCAGCGACGTCCCACACGACCTGTTACTTGAATGTACTGAGCTGTTGTTTTCGGCTGTCCCACAACGGTCATCATCGATAAGCGGTCGATATCGACACCTACTTCAATAATATTGGAAGCTAGGCATACATCTAACACTTGTTTTTGATTTTTCACTGTTAGCTCAACTTTCAATTTATCAATGGTTTTTGTTACTTCATCACTTTGCATACGCGAAGTTAATTCAAGAGGATCTTTGATAAAACGATTTTCTTGATATCCTTCTCGATTTTGAATGGAGCGCATATAGGTTGGTATGTCCATTGAACATAAATTAATGCCAGCACCTAAGTCACGTAAACTATTATAGAATGAAAGTAATGTCCAATACGGATCTCGTTCATTCACCGGAAGTTGATTTCCTTCTTGTAGTACACCTGAAAATACTTTAACCTGAGCCATTAACAACCCAACATTAGATGTGAAAATTCCTGCATATTTTCGTCCAGGTAACGGCTTTCCATTTTCGTCAACAGCCACTTTTGCGAAAAAGGAATCGTCAATATCTAGCCCTGGACTTGGAAATAATTTTGCTTGCTTACGACCAAATAAACATTTTGCCTGCATTCCAAATTCCTTAATCGTAGCTGTCGCTGAAATAATTTTCGGTTTTATACGCTTTCCTTTTACCGTTTTTGTACATAATTCCTCAATCACTGTTTCAAAGAGCCCTGCTAATGTTCCAAGAGGTCCAGAAATTAGATGGAGCTCATCTTGAATAATTAAATTGGGGGGTGTCACCAATTGCTCTCCGTTTTCGCTAATCCCGAAAATAGCCCTTGCTTTCGGATTCCATGTCAGTTGTACAAATTTATCAACCGTACCTATTAAAAATGTTGGTTTATACTCATAAATAGCTTCATCGATAAAATATACAGGAATTTCAGCGGAGAAATCACATTCCGTATCAGGACAAAATGTCACGAATCGGCTTCCTACCTTTTTATAGCCTACAATTAACGTATTTTTGCCATTGCCTATTTTTCCAAGTGTACAACCGCACCAAGGACATTTCGATACAACGAATTCACTATCTCTTCTACTTTGCTTTATTCCACGTAGCTTCTCAAATGCAACACTATAACTATTTGGTGACGTACTACCCCCAACCCACATCCCAATTGAGTATGGCGTTTTTCCTAAATATTGTGGCTGTTCTCTTCGAATCACTTCCATTGCACACATTAAACGTGAAGAACGTTGGAACTGATCTGCTGTTAGTAAACGTAATGTGTAGCGCATTATAACGTCCACGCCAGCATCTTGAGGATTTAAAATACGGCGATAGAACATTTCAAATGCAGCAACACCTAAATACGCTTCTGTCTTACCACCACCTGTTGGGAACCAGATTAAATCGACAATATCTCTTTCAAGTGACTCATCATTTACAATCGAATCGAGCGACATTAAGAAAAACGCAATTTGGAATGCACGCCAACTATTTGTACTTGTTTGCAATTTATCTAATTTAAATACAGTATCTTCATACGGTATATCAAATGTAATTTCTGAACCGTTTATTGTTGCTGTACGAGTTTTTTTACCATTTACTTGTTGCAATAAAATTGCTCTATTAGCAAGGATAAACGCATCTTTCACTTGTGTATTCTTTAAATGCTGCAAGCCATTTTCCATTCTTACTAAGCTTTCCCTACATAAATTTAAGTTGCACATTGCGGCATTATGTAACTTGGCATCCAGTATAGGAATTTTCACCTCTCTTTCATCAATCCACTGACGATAGCCATGAATAATTGGCATTAGAATCATTTCTAATTGTGCAATAGATTTCGCATTGACCAAATCTATCATTTTAATATTGATTTTTTCTAATTTCCCATCAATCATCACATCTACATCAGGTGTCATACTTGTTGTTTCATACGTTGGGATAAACGTTGACCGAATCTCTCTAACTACTTCAGCATCATCCCAGGTTATAGAGCAACCGTGGCCAAACGCATAGTTGATTTTATTACGATATAATAACTCGTCATTTGCTTCATCATCTGTCATTGGTAAATTTCGCTGATAATGCTTAGGATAGCTAATAAACTTGCCTTGTTCATCTGTTTGTAAAATAACCCCTGCCTGGAATAACATCACTTCATCTGATTGACTGCTTTCCTTTTTACCTGTTTTCGAGCGATTCGTTACTGTTACAGTCGTTAAACGTTGACCATAAACTTCGCGGCACTGGATATGAAGCTCCATATGAATACTAGTAATCTCTTCATTTAGCTTATTGAAAAGCCGTAGACGCTGTTTATATACACGCTGCTCTAGCAAATCCTCCACTTGCAAGTCCACTTTTGAATCCACCGTCTCACGAAGCCACCATTTCCGATTCCCTTTTCCTTTAATCGTAATCATATGCGATTTGTAACGTGCACCTTCTAATTTAACAGTCAGTATTTTAGTATCATTACTAATGTTGCATGTCACACCTAAAGAAGATGGTAGTCGCTCATCATTTTGAATCGCAACCTCTTCCGAATCTTCTTCCACTATGGCATCTCGTTCAACAGGCTTCTTTTCTTCAGTAGCATTTTCCAATACGACTTCATTACCTACTGTTTCTCCTACTGTTGCATCAATTGGGAATAGTACACCTGCTGCATAACGACGCGAAGGGTATTCATACTGTAAAACTTCCTCTTGTACGCCACCATTCGACCAGTAATAATTTTTATATGCTTCGTCTGCTGCCAGTTCTGTATCCCCTATCACATTTAAAGGTAACGAGAAGTCATGTATTGCGCTTGGTCCCACAATTTCTACTTTTGCTGCATCAATCATTCTTTCACGATTAAGAAGTGACTTGTCCATTGTTAAGTTCATTATTAATTCCTCCAAATAGTAAATACATCTCGATAATCTACCATAATCGGTGAGTAGTCGATTTCTTCTACAACCTCTATGTTGAAGGATGCTCCTTCTACTAAAGGCGATGTAAAGGTCGCATAACGGTTATCAATCAAATTTTCAACGACCGTTTCATCTAGTTCATTTAATAACTGTTTTGTTATAAAACGTCCTGCTTGAATATGTTTAGAAGTTAATATTCTGGAAGACTCCTGAATTTCTTTCTGTGTCTCTTCATCAAACTTTAGGGCAACAAGTAACTGATCAAACACTTGCATCGAAATACTGTCTTCTTTTATCCAGTTACGTAAATTCTGAGGGTTAGCCGTAGTAATACCATTTTTCTTTAAATAGCGAATTATTTTTTCCTCACCGTTTTTTTCGATAAGACGTCGGAGCCTTCTTTTCCATACTCTTTGCCATTTGCGATGGTTAACGTGCTCTTCTCCCAGCAACTGATTGGCTACTTCGATGATTAAATCTGTATTAGTATTATTACGGAAAAGTAGCCAATCCCCTGGCTCTATATCTTTTATTTTTGTACTCGACAGATGTAATGTTTCGCGGTCAATTTTACGCACTTTTGAATCAATCGGAATAAATGTATAATAATTATTATGTAGTACAATTAAATTCGCTTCCATTCTATCAATAGCATTTATCTTTTGTGCATTTTCCTCATGACGCGAAATAATCTCATCCTTTTGAAACTGCTCTTCCTGCGCTTGTCCGAAGTCTACTTCAAACACCTGTCCGTCTATCCCTTTGAATATTTGGACATTTTCATACATGTTATCTATTACATCGCTTTTCTTTATATTCTTAAATGGCTTTGTTTTACGGATTTTATTTTGAAAGATATCAAAGCTAATAAAATGTGTTACTCTCGCTAAAAACACTCTCGATAAGCGCTCATCATAAAACTCTGGCGAACCAATAATAAACACTTCATCATAAATCTTTCCGCCCTTTAAATATTCCGAAGCACGTAAAACAGGTACACCATCTATGTCTTTAATAGCACTGTCAAAACGCGTCACAATACATTGATTCAAGTGACTATTAATATGCTTTTTCACTTCCATTTGCAAAAAATTATCTTGAATATAATTATCCCTAATATCTTTTAAAGAGATTATAAGGGGACGCCCATATGTATTAAATAACTGTGAATATTGTACGCGCAACTCTTTAAATCGCTCGATAATTTCAGCGAAATATTTTTCAAACAAAATGCTATATTCATCAAAGCTAGTAAAAAAGCGATTTAAACTTTTTCGAATATCTCGGAACATTTCATTTAGATAATCTTCATACTCATATCGCTCCCTAATTTCACGACTAAATTGCTTCATACATTCATATAATGTGGCGATTTCTTGCTGTTGTACATGCTTGAAATAAACTTTTTTACTCTCTTCATATAAAAAATTTGTCAATTCTACATTTAATTTTTTATTATTTCCAAGCAAGTAAGCTCACCCCTTTTGGTATTTCTATTTGTGCACCTTGTAGTTGCTCAACAATTTCAGTTGTAATAATGGTTTTCTTGTTCAAAATAACATCTTGCTCAATGGCGTCTCGTAACATTTCAGAAGTTTCTACGTTTTCAAATTGGTCGTCTAAAATAATTTTACCTATTCCTTTAAACTCATCCATTCTCGCAACAGCTTTTGCGGCGCCAATCATCAATAACCAGTCACTGTCAGTTAAATGAAACGTATCTTTATCATCTTTCATCATCCATTGAATATTACGAAACGTTTGCATAGAACCATCTTTTAATATATCTCCATGATAAAATTCGACATCTTGATATTGCAGCCAAAAGTAATCCGAGTACATATCAAACTCCGTTCGATTTCCAATAATATACGCACTTGGAACGTTAAGCATTTCACGCTTATTTATTTTTTGTGAGGAATATATTTTTGTTAAAGGACCCGAAATTTTCTCAATATTATTTACAACACGTGCATTTAAAATTCGATCTAATTTTCGATTTGTAATAATAATATGCGTCTCCCATTTATAATAGGGTACATAATCAGTCACACCTGCATTATTAGCAATAAGTAGATGCCATGGGCAACTTTCTGTAAAATCTTTTAATACTCCTTGAACAGAACACCTCTTCCATTGATCTCCATCTAAATAATAGACAATAGCTCCACTCTCTAGCTTTTGGAATCTTTTCGCAACCATTGTACTACTAATCGTCTGCTCCATATGAGCATCAAACATACCATGTAATAAGAAATACGAGAAAGTTAACGCGTTAGGTAACGATAAATAAATATTAATTGTTGATTTATTAGCTCGACTATATTTATTTAAAAAACTTCCTAGTTTCATAGAAAAAAGCATCCAGGGTTCTATTTTTTTATCAAATCTATAATAAATTTCTTCAAATTTCACTTTAATCAATCCCTCTTCCTAACTCCGTATGCAATATGTTGATGACTTGTTCTTCGTCTTTGCATGAGATATAACCATTCATAATAATATCATCTCAATTACTTACGTAATCAGAATATATTTAATTTATTCTACAAACGATAATGCATTCTTATTTGAAATTTGTTCCTTGTGTTAGAAACAAACGTGAAAATCACAACATTCACGTTTGTTGAATAAACCTGGATATTATTTACACTGGGAAATGATTTTAATTATCTTCTTCAACCCACATCCCTATAGAATACATAGTTGCTCCTCACTCAATTAATTCTGTTGAACGTAAAATATTATAAAGCTCAAATTAATCGTGAAGAGCGTTTAAATTCATCAGCGACAACATTAATGCCTATTAAAATAGCAGCTTAAGAGATTTATTCTCAAGCTGCTATTTCCGTTGTCATTTTGCATGTGACCCACATAAAATAGATTTTAATTCTTCAACACTTAATACATTATCTTTTCTTCTATGAATAATCATACGATGACAATTGGCACTTTCATACCGCTGTCCTATATAATACTTTACTATACCTTCGACACCTTAATCCTCTTCAAGTTTTTCAGCTTCTATATCTAGCTCTCTTGAATCCCTTAGGGTTTAAGCAATGAAATTGCTTCTTCAAATCCATCACCTAAATCAGTATAATGCTTGTATTCTCTTGCAGCGTCCACTTGGTTTAAGCCCTGGAAAATTATCATTAATATCATTACCTTTGTATGGACTGTATATTTTATTTTAACTCGTTGTTTAACTGACTAAGGATGTATGTATTATTCAACCAAAAACACTGCTTCGTCATCACTCGACCATCTGGCAATTCATCCCCATAAACAGGATTCTTGCCTATTACTTCACCATCTTCAAGTACATAGTAACGCTCGGATGTATGTGGACGTATATGAATGACTCCATCGTTCCCCTTTTCGGGAAAGTCATTTTCAATAATGAAGTCATTTTTCCTTGTTTTTTTGTTTAATTTAACTCCCTGACGTACAATTTTTTGGACAGATTTATAATCTTCGCTAGCCAATTCTAAATCTTCATTTGAAATATTCCATAATTGGCAACCTTTTAATAGATAATTATCATCTTGCTTTTGGAACACAACGAATAAATATCGTTTTGAACTTAAATCATTGTAGAAATCAGATTCCTCCCATTCCTCTTTTGCAAACTTCTTTAGTTTAATAGAGGGGAATGAAATACTTTCTTTATTTTTGCCGTTTTTTTCAAGGCGGATAGCCTTTACTTCGATACCTGCTTTAATAAATTCCTCTGCTCGATTTGATTTAACACCTAGCATTCGATATGAAAGTGAGCTCCACATACTTTTAGAATTATTAGGTGTATAAGGCACATCAAACTCTACACAGAGCTGCTCATCTGTTTTACCCTTGTGTTTGTTAATTTTATCGATAATAAGCTTCTCAAATGTTTGCGCATCCAACTCCTTTGCATTCGATAAAATACTTTCATATGTATTTACATTTTTTAATATATACTCATTTAGAATGTATGTCATATAAGACTGCTTAAAACAAAATGCACGTTTTGGTGCTTTGATTTCAGGAGCATAAAAGAGTTGAGGTACAAGGCTCTTAGCTGCTGTAGAGCCCTTTGTACAAGCACCTAAATACATTGTAGCACCCTCGGATAATTCCTGGGCTTTACCTTCTTTTACTTTATTAATAATTTTCTCATAGTCTTGCTGAATAATTTTCATGTCTTCTTCAGGTGGAGAAAATAGTGTTACAAAGTTGATTGGATATTCCATTCTTAGTATCAAGCGATTGCGTAAATAATGCACCAATAGTGTTAATCGGAGTTTTTTAAATGCATGTGAAGTATAAAAATCTTCTTCTACAGCGTTCTGATAACTAATCATGGTAATAACTAGTCTTTCACCCGCTGAGTAACCACCTTTTTTACCGATTTCATAAGGCGTTACTTTTAATTCAACACCAGCTTTTGGAAAGTCAGGTTCTTGATCGTTATTGATTTTATATTTGAAATGGTATTCTTCTATTAAATGTCCCATTCCGCCCTTATAATTTGGATTATTTATTTTTGTTATGATTTCTTGTTTTAATTGCTCATCAATACTAGCAGCGTTTAGTACCTCTAAAAATATTTTCCCGATTAATGTTTCACCATATTCTTTAATACTTAAAGGATTCGTATCATCGTATTTTAAAATATTTATCACTCCTTATATAGTCCTAATTAAACTATACCTCAATTTAAAATAAACTGGAAACTTTCCACACATTAACATATGTCTCCACGTTTTATTAATATGTATCACTATTATTCAAACTAAAAAGTTGATCTTTTTCCCTCGATGATTTATAATACAAATATGTAGAAAGGATGTTCGTTTTATGAGTAAAAAGCTAAATGTAGTTGAGCTGTTTGCTGGTGTTGGAGGATTTCGTTTGGGGTTAGAAGAAGCAGATGCGGATTTCTTTAAAACAGTGTGGGCTAATCAATGGGAACCTTCTAAGAAAGTCCAGCATGCTTTTGATTGTTATGCTAGTCATTTTGAAGAAGGGATTAAAAGTAATGAAGATATTGCCACAGTACCTGATTCTGTTTTTCAGGAGCTTGAAATAGATTTAGTTGTTGGTGGATTTCCTTGTCAAGATTACTCCGTAGCACGGTCGCTCTCTGGAGAGAAAGGTCTTGAAGGAAAGAAAGGTGTACTTTTTTGGGAGATTAAGCGTGTGATTGAAAATTCCCATCCAAAGTATGTATTATTAGAAAATGTGGATCGCTTATTAAAATCACCATCTAAACAGCGCGGACGAGATTTTGCAATCATGTTAGCAACGTTCCGTGATTTAAATTATATTGTAGAGTGGCGTGTAGTAAATGCTGCTGAGTATGGTGCTGCACAAAAGCGACGTCGTGTTTTCATTTTCGCTTATAAAAGCACATTGGATTATGCGGAAAAGCAATTAGATATTGCGATGAGTGATGTTGTGTTTAAAGAAGGTTTCTTTGCAAAAACTTTTCCTGTGAAGGATAAGCCTTATCAAAAACGTAAGGATGAGTTTAAATTACCAGTAGATGTTTTAGAAATCTCAGATGAGTATACCCGTAACTTTTATACAGCGGGTTTAATGGTAAATGGCAAGGTATTTACAGCTCAGACTCAAGTATTAAATGAGGAGTATAAACCACTTATAGATATTTTGGTAGATGAAGAAACTATTGAAGAAAGTCATTACTTGACAGAAGCTGCTAGCGAAAAATTTGCATACTTACGGGGACCTAAAAAAATTGAACGTACTTCTGCTGAGGGGCATCAGTATATCTTTTCAGAAGGTGGCATGTCTCCAACGGATGATATAAATGGTCCAGGGCGTACGATGCTAACAAGCGAAGGTTCCGTCAACCGTAGTACACATATTGTTGAGATATCAGGTCGAAAGCGTTATTTAACCCCTGTTGAATGCGAACGATTAAATGGTTTCCCAGATAACTGGACAGAGGGTATGCCAAATCGTATGCGTTACTTCTGCATGGGTAATGCTCTTGTTGTTAGTTTAATAACGGCTATGGGAGAACAAATCAAGAAAATAGATTTGACTGAACAAAAGGGACATACACAGTTAAATCTTCCTCTATGAAATCTATTTGAAGGGGCATTATAAATAAATGAAAATGAAAGTTTATGCTCTAAATTTTAATACAGATACATTTAAAATAGAGGCAGATATGGTCGAATTTAATTATACTTCTCTAGAGGACCAGTACAATCAACTAGTTGATTTATTAGATGCTACTGGATTGGATGTTATCGACTATAACAATGATATTGCTATCCTGGTTGATGATATAGGTTTTGAGAAGACCAATAATCCTGTTTATAATTTAATTACTGAAGACGGTCTTACATTTAAATTAGCCGGAAAACTCTTGTTTGTTCGTAATATTTATAATGAAGAGAGTACAGACTTTGGAAGTATCACGTATGAAGATGTATTTCATTTGAGAAGGTTATTAGATATTCAAATAATCGGTGTAGTCAACTAAAAATAAGAAATTACTATTAATTGCATAAACAAAGATGACGATAGCAAAGATAGTTAAAACGTGAGGTTTCTTGAATATATGAGACAAGCTGAGTAATAGTGGAATCATAATCGCAATAAAGCAAATTATAAATATATATTATTACGTTGAATAAGCCCTAACATCCATTAAAGGTGTTAGGGCTTTTACTATTTATTAAAACTATTTAAGGAGGAAGTCATATGAAAGCATATGAATTAAAACAAACGCAGCAATTAGAACTACTAGAAGGTAGTATCTGCATGGAAAAACCAGAAAAAATAGTAGCAGCAAAACGTGTAAATATTGTACAGGTAAAACTGGTAAGAGAGAAAACTTTGCTATACAAAGACCGTAAAATCCGTTCGCCACGTGACGCATTTGAACTCATTCGTGATTTCCTAGGGGATGTTGACCGAGAGCATTTTATCGTTCTTTGCCTTGATACAAAGAATCAACCTACTTGTATACAAGTAGTGCATATAGGAAGTCTTAACTCTAGTATAGTTCACCCAAGAGAGGTGCTGAAACCTGCTCTACTGAGCAATGCCGCTTCAGTAATAGTAGCGCACAATCATCCCAGCAATGTGTCTGATCCAAGCCCAGAAGATATTGAAGTCACGAAACGATTAGTTCAAGCAGGTGAAATAATTGGAGTAGAACTATTAGACCATCTCATCGTCTGCACTAGTACATTCCGCTCTCTTAAAGAATCGGGCTATTTCTAAAAATAATACACAAAATATCCCCTTCTGAAAGGTGGTGATAATTTTGTTAGAGAAAATAATTATACCTGTAATAATAGCAGTAGCTTCAGAAGTAATTAAGGAGCTATCAAAAAATAATTAGTTGCTATTTGCTACTACAATCTAAAAGGACGTGAACGAATGAATCAACAAAATTGCAGTTGCTGCGGTACTTGCACAAAATGCACTATTAAACTGATTATAGATTTGATCAAACGAAAAAAATAAAAGAAATAAACAGAGACTTGAGAAAGCAAGAAGGTCAATGAATGCCTTCTTGCGCTTCCAATTTCCATGAATTTTTATTCAAAATAAGTCTTAAACTGCAAATATCACTTTTTTTATAAGGACTGCATAACCGAAATTAAACGTTCAAGATCAAATAAGGCAAACAATAATTCAATACAACGAAAGGCAGTGATTGAATTATGTTTCATGATTATGATGATATTTTAACTGTTGAAGAATTAATGGAAGTACTAAAAATCGGTAAAAACACCGCATATCGTTTATTAAATACCAAGGAAATTAAATCTATTAAATTTGGAAGGATACACAGGATACCTAAAAATAGTTTAATTGACTATATTATTTCAAAAAATAAATGAGTAACAAACTATCGAATTGGAATAGTATGTTCCATTCGTGCTAGAGAATTTTCATATTTAGTAATTTCCCTTCATGCTGTGTAGTTTAAATTCTCAAACCTAAAATTCATCTTTTTTTATTAAAAAGTTAAATGTTTCGGGTAGCGAAATTCGAAATAATATATTTTTGTATTTTACTGTATCACTTTTTTTTTCGTTTTTTATACTGATCATAACCTAACCAAATAATTTCACTTCCTGTAAAGTTTTTATCGTTATTAGCTTTACTTTTATAACTATTCACCTTCTTACTTATTACAGTATATGCAATTTCAAATATTTTATTTAGATATTCTTCTTTTTCGTTTTGGCCTTCTTTATTAAAAGTATATTCCTTTAATTTAGAATGTCTGTCATTTAAACATTCGTCTAGATTATTCATGGAACCGGAAAAAGTTTTATACATAACATATGAAGTTTTAATTTCTTCTGGAATATCTTTTAATTCAACCGCAGAATCTTGCTCGATTACTTCAAACAAACCTTTTTTTAATTCTTGAAATAGTTTATTATAAATTTCCCAAAATTTTATATCTTTCATATAATCATTAATAAAATCTCCTTCGTTTAATATTAAATATTTCAGCTTAGTTCCTTGTATAGAAATAATTGGTGATAATTTTTCAAAGCTGCTCTTAATTCTACTTTTGTCCATTTCATCAAATATATTGTATTTGAGTATGTAATCTGTAGATTCGTATCTCTGTAAGGACCAGAAGAATTCAGGTAAATTTGTGGCTTCACTAAATTGATAGAGATTTAATGAAGGATTTATATAAATATTTCTTTTTTTCAAACTATTGATGTATCTTTTGTTATTTAACGTTTTAATAAAGCTTCGATACTCTAATTGAAGATTATTAAAAACAGTTTCTTTAATTAAGGGATATTTATTATCATCTTTGGAATTATTTTTTATTTTATTCCCTTTACTCCCATCTACTTTTTCTACATCAAGCAAGGAATATCTTTTAGGGTTTATCTGCATTGGTAATAATCTACTCTTTACTATTTGAGGAGCCTCTTCTAAATTAGAATACAAAGAGTCAATTGTATATGTCATAGAATAAATATACATAGGAAATAAAGTTTTAGGGACACACTTATAAATATTATCGGAAATATTAATACATTTGTCTAAAAAAAATGAATTACAAATTTTACTCATTTCTGTTTTATTAATTAATTCTTCTAAAACCATATCGAATGCTTCTTTTGATTCAAAAAAAATTTCTTTAAAAACTTCTTCATTACTTTTCCGATTTTTTTCTCTCCAAAAAAAATCCCTTAATACCACTATTGAATCCAGAACAGAAGAATAAATACAATCAGAGATAATAGCATCAAGTAATTTTACTCTATACTCATTTAATTCTTCTAAATTAGATTCATTTGAATTTTTTTCCTTATTATTTAAAACTATAAATCTCAAGAATTTTTCAATCTTTTTTCCAGTTCGCAATAGATATTTATCATCTTTACGGTACCATTTAAAATCATTTTGAAAGGAATTATTAAACCCAAAATGTTTATAAACACTAGCATTGCCCACAAAAAAACCTCCTATAATCATATACAGAACACTCTGATCTCCTACATCACATTTCCGAATTGAACTTGTAATAAATTTTCTTATTTCATTTCCGAGAGTTTCTTTTAAATTACATATAAAATTTAATTCGAATAGGACATTACTTATTAAATATTACACGGAGGGCTGTCTAATGACAAAGCTTTTAAAAAAAGATTTTAGTAAAGTATATCGCCAAGAAAAGAAAAATTTTTCTAATTCGACGGAGATAGAATTTGTTTCTTTCGATAAAAATGAAAATTCTCTGGCACAAGTGGGACATGATCATCCAAATCCAATGGAAATAGAATTTGTTTCTGTCGGTAAAAACGAAAATTCTCTGGTACAAGTGGGACATGATCATTACGATCCAATGGAAATAGAATTTGTTTCTGTCGGTAAAAACGAAAATTCTCTGGCACAAGTGGGACATAATCATTACGATCCAATGGAGATCGAATTTATTTCTGTCGATAAAAACGAAAATTCTCTGGCACAAGTGGGACATGATCATCCAAATCCAATGGAAATAGAATTTGTTTCTGTCGATAAAAACAAAGATTCTCTGGCACAAGTGGGACATGATCATTACGATTCAATGGAAATTGAATTTGTTTCTGTCGATAAAAACGAAAATTCTCTGGCACAAGTGGGACATAATCATCCAAATCCAATGGAAATAGAATTTGTTTCTGTCGATAAAAACAAAGATTCTCTGGCACAAGTGGGACATAATCATTACGATCCAATGGAGATTGAATTTGTTTCTGTCGATAAAAACGAAAATTCTCTGGCACAAGTGGGACATAATCATCCAAATCCGACCAAAGAGGAACTTATTAACAATCAATCCAACATAAATACAGTTTTTAACAAAAGTACAGTAGTAAAGAAAAAGCCTATTATACGAGTTACAACACCCGGTAATAAAGAAGAAATTAAAAATACGACTAAAGAAAAAACTTCCTATTTTACCATTACTCAAGAGCTTATGAACCAAATCTCATTTATAAACTTGAACGACGTTTTATATTATTTCGATAATAATTATAATTACTACGTTCCTATTACAAAAGATAAATCTGAAATATTTATCAGACAAAATATTAGTTCGTCTTATAAAAAAATTTTAACAAGTTTTGGATGTAAAGAAATATATCAATGGCTAGTATCAGAAAGATCATTAAAAGTTGATGAAAATGATTTGAAACAAAAGACTAAATACATTGCTTTCAAAAATTGCCTAGTCAACATTGATACATTTAATAGTTATCCGCATAATAAAGAATTATATTTTACATCTGTAATAAATGCAGATTATCCCACATTTCATAATGAGACCTTATCTGGGGTGCATTTTGAAAGTTTTATGGCTCAAGTAACAAATGAAAATAAACAATTATACATGAGAATTCAAGAACTTTTTGGATATGTAATTTCAGAAATACGAGAAGCAAAAATAATTCCTTACTTAATAGGGCCGAAAGATTGCGGTAAATCCATTGTATTAAAAATTCTAGAAATATTAATTGGAGAAAACTTTTTCACTAATCTAAGCTTCGAAGAGTTGAATAACAAAAATTATTTGTATGAATTATATGAAAAAAAATTAAACACTTGTGGAGAAACTTCAGAACTTACGTTAAAAAAATTGGATACTATAAAAAAATTATCTGGAGGAGATTATGTTATGGCAGATAGAAAATATGAACATCCAATTAAGTTTATCAACAAAGCTGTATTAATATTTGCTGGAAATCATCTACCTATTATTAAGGGTATTGACCCTTCTAATGCTTTTGCAGAAAGGTTGCTTATATTTCCATTTTCAAATCCAGTACCGAAAGAAGAACAGGATCCTTTTCTTATAAATAAGATAAATAATGAGACTAGCTATATTGCTGTTTGGGCACTTAAAGGGCTTAAAAGACTCATTAAAAACAACTTTGAATTTACTGACTTTGTTGAAATACATGACATCATAAGGGAGTATAAGAATTTAAAAACAAATACAGTTGAAAACTTTATTACAAATCATTGTATTGTAGATTCTTCAAAAAAAGTTCACTCTGTAACTTTAAAAGAAGCTTATGAGGATTATTGTTATAGGAATAATGAGACACCTGAAAGCAATTTGAAGTTACACAGTTATTGTCAAAACATCTTAAGACTTAATAAATCAAAATTTAGAATAGGCCCTTCTAATAGAAATGGATATTTAGGATTAGGGATTATAAAAATTGATCGAGAGTAGGGTTTAAATAAATGCCAAATATACAAAAAATAGAGCAAAGTTTAACAGAATTAATCTCAAGTACTATCAAATCAGAGATACAAAAAATTAATGGTCTTTCCTCAGATTGGATGAGTCTATCTGAAGCTGCTAAATATGCGGGAGTATCTTATAATACTTTTATTAAATTTCGCACAATGGGCTTAAAAGTATGTGAAATCGAGGGTATTAAACGAGTATCTCGCAAGGAAATCGATTGTTTTTTTGAAAAACATAGTTACTAAGGACTTTTAGAGAGGATTTTCCTTTAGTTAAAATATATATTATAACTAAGAGGATCAATCCTCTCCTTATATATTTTGCCCCCGCAACAGGTATAGGAGGAAAAATTATGGCAAAGAAAAAAATATCACCAGTTAAAAGTTACACGCTTAAAAATAACGAAAAAAGATACGAATTTCCAGTGTATTTAGGTATTGATCCGCTAACTGGTAAACAGAAGCGCACAATGAAACGTGGCTTTAAAACAATCAAAGAAGCGGAATTAGCATTAGCTCGAATAAAGCTAGATGTAGCAAATGGCACTTATCATCAGGAACGGGTGGAAACATACCAAGAAATATATGAACTATGGGTAAACCAATATGAAAAGACCGTTGAGGAAAGTACATTCGTTAAAACTACGAGTCTATTTAAAAACCATATACTACCTGCAATGGGTTGCTACAAGATTGAGAAAATTAATGTGGATGTATGCCAGAAGCATATTGATGAATGGGCTTCAAAATTAAAGAAGTTCCGTGTAGTAAAAGCATACGCAGCTAAGGTGCTGAACTTTGCGATTAAACGAGGGTATTTACAAACTAATCCTTTTACACTGGTAGATATGCCTACCACTGCTAATAAGAAGGCAAATATAAATGACGAAGAATCTGAAAACTTTTATAATCGTGAACAGTTAATAGAGTTTTTAACATGCTTAGAAAAGGAAAGTAATTATAAAGCATATACTCTTTTCCGATTACTTGCTTTTAGTGGTATGCGTAAAGGTGAGGCATTAGCGCTTACTTGGAATGATCTAAACTTCAAAACGAATGAGCTTCGTATAAATAAGGCCATTGCAAGAGGTAAAGACAGTCAGCTATATGTAAAATCCACAAAGACAGGTATTGCTCGTACAATCAAAATGGATGATAAAACGATGGCAATATTAAAAGAGTGGAAGAAAAAGCAGAAGCAAGACTATCTCATTTTAGGCTTTAATACGACGCAGCCTAAACAGCTGGTATTTAGCAATGAACAAAATGAATACTTGCAACCTACAAAAACACGTAAGTGGATTTTACATGTTCAAAACAAATATAAGTTGGAGACAATTACAACACATGGTTTACGTCATACGCATTGTTCTTTGCTATTTGAAGCAGGTGCAAGTTTGAAAGAAGTTCAAGTTCGCTTAGGACATTCTGATGTAAAAACAACAATGGACATTTACACACATGTGACACAAAAAGCAAAAGAAGAAGCAGTTTTAAAGTTCTCAAGCTATTTGAACATATAATGTTTTTGACTACGTTTTTGACTACGTTCGAATGATACTCATTGAAACTACATGATATAGACAAAAAGAAAAAACCCTTGAATACCAAGGGTTTAGACACTGTATGAAATCATATGATTTCGTAATATGGAGACGGCGGGATTTGAACCCGCGTCCAGAAACTCTAACACTTAAGCTTCTACGCGTGTATCTTGCCTATTTAGGTTTCGCGTAGCACTATGCCGACAAGCGGGCGTCATGTACGCTAACTTGGAAATCTCTTGCTGACAGCTCAAGTGGCACTGCCAACCGTATCCCACTAAAGTTGAGCTTTACCTAGCCACATGGGCGATGGATAGATAAAGCAGATCCGAGCTTACGCTGCGAATGCTAAGTTGTTGTTTGTTTTGCCTGTTATTATAAAGTCCGTTTTTGCGGAGCCGAGCCTCCGACGCGCAACTCAAGCTCAGACTATCCCTGTCGAATCCATAACGTCCCCGTTTATGGAATAATGTAAGCTTTGTTACATAGCTAACTATACATCAAAAATGGTCAATTTTCAAGTGATACATTCTACCAATACTGGATAATGTCTTACTGATTGCGTTCTTTAAACGCTCTTTCAATATCACGTTTTGCTTCTTTTTTCTTCAAAACGTCGCGTTTATCGTAGTCTTTCTTCCCTTTTCCGACGCCGATTAATACTTTTGCATAGCCATTTTTTACATACATTTTTAAAGGAACAATTGTGAAGCCTTCTCTTTTTGTTTCTCCAATTAGTGTACTAATCTGCTTTTTATGTAAAAGTAGTTTGCGGGATCGTAAAGGGTCGTGGTTGAAGCGATTACCTTGTTCGTATGGGCTAATATGCATATTGGAGATCCATGCTTCGTTATTTCGGATGCGTACGAATGCATCTTTCAATTGCACTTTGCCGTTACGGATGGATTTGATTTCCGTCCCTTGTAGGACAATACCTGCTTCAATTGTTTCTTCTATAAAATAATCATGGCCTGCTTTTTTGTTTTGTGCCAGCACTTTATCGTCATGCTTTTTTGCCATCTCATTCACCTCTCAAAACTTACGAGGAGCGACTAAGCGCTCCTTTATTTTTTCTTTGGTCGTTTACGACGTTGCGATTTTTTGGCAACGGATTCGTAAAATTTCTTTTTCTGTTTTACTTCTTTTTTAGGTCCTGGTTGAGAGGAACTTCTTCTTCCTGCACCTTCTTTTTTCTGTGCATGAATGACTTTTGGTGCTTCTTTTCTTGTGCGGTGGAATGCTTTTTTCATTCCTACGATTTCAAAATCGATCGCCGATTCTTCAGGTTTCACTTCCGATACGCGAACGGTTACTTCATCCCCGATTCGGAATTGCTTACCAGCTCGTTCTCCAATCATCATCATTTGACGGTCATCGAAACGATAATAATCGTCGGTCATATTCGTTACATGTACAAGACCTTCTATTGTATTTGGAAGCTCAACGAACATACCGAAGTTTGTAACCGAGCTAATAATACCTTCGAATTCTTCGCCGATTTTATCGGACATATATTGTGCTTTTTTCAGCGCATCTGTATCACGTTCTGCATCTACTGCACGGCGCTCACGTTTGGATGTATGCTCGGCAATATCATCGATAATCGCTCCCCAATGATTGACCGTTGCTGAACTAACATCTCCGTTTACTAAGTAAGTGCGGATCAATCGGTGAACGATTAAATCGGGATAGCGTCGAATTGGTGATGTGAAGTGCGTATAGAACTCCGTCGATAAACCAAAGTGACCTAAGCATTCCCCGTAATATTTTGCTTGTTGAAGGGAGCGTAATAGCATAGTTGAAATGACTGGCTCTTCTGGCATACCTTCAATATTTTCAATAATTTCTTGTAATGCTTTTGGATGCACTTCATTGCCAGTACCTTTAACGACAAGTCCAAAATTCGTTAAAAATGCGAAAAAGCGTTGTAGTTTTTCCGGTTTTGGATCTTCGTGAATACGGTATATAAAGGGAACGTCCATCCATTTAAAATGCTCTGCTACTGTTTCATTGGCAACTAACATAAATTCTTCGATTAGACGTTCTGCAACTGTACGTTCGCGAGTGGCAATATCCTTTGGCCAGCCGTCTTCGTCTACGATAATTTTTGCTTCTGGGAAATCAAAATCAATGGCACCACGTTCTTGACGTTTTTCTCTTAAAATCGCTGCAAGTTCACCCATCAGTTCAAACATCGGCACTAAGGCTTCATAACGCTCCATTAAAGCTGCATCTTTTTCTTCTAATATTTTAAATACATCGTGGTAAGTCATTCGTTCGATTGTCCGAATCACACTTTGGAAAATTTCATGTGATACGACCGTACCAGACCCATTAATGATCATTTCACAAGATAATGTTAAACGATCCACTTGTGGGTTCAAGGAACAAATCCCGTTTGATAAACGATGCGGAATCATCGGAATAACACGATCGGCTAAATACACACTTGTCCCACGATCGTACGCTTCACGATCAAGTGGAGAACCTTCTGTTACATAATGACTAACGTCGGCAATATGTACGCCGAGTTTATATGTGCCATCCGGTAGTTTCGTTACTGTAACCGCATCATCTAGATCTTTTGCATCTGCTCCATCAATCGTTACAATTACTTCATCACGTAAATCGCGACGACCATCTAAATCTTTCTCATCAATTGCATCTGGAACAGATTCTGCCTGGTTAATCACTTCTTGTGGGAAGTCGATCGTAATTCCATGCTTATAAATAATGGATAGAATATCGACACCTGGATCATTTTTATGACCAAGAATTTTCGTCACCATTCCAGTTGCGGATTTTCTTTCATTAGGCCATTCGGTAATTTCTACAACTACTTTATGTCCCTCAATGGCGCCTAATGTATCCCCTTTTGCGATAAATACGTCCATTGGTACTTTTTTATCATCAGGGATGACGAAGCCAAACCCTCGATTGTCTTGGAAGGTTCCTACGACTTGAGTGATGCCTCTTTGTGTAATTTTAATAATGGAACCTTCACTTCGATCACCATGTGATTCACGGGATACACGAACAAGTACTTTGTCTCCGTTCACTGCACCATTTACTTCCGTCGGTGGGATAAAAATATCATCCATCCCGTCTTCTTCCGGCGCAACAAAGCCAAATCCTTTGGCATGCCCGATAAACTTCCCAACTACTAGATTCATCCTTGCTGGTGTACCATAACGATTGGATCTCGAGCGGACAACAAGGCCCTCTTCTTCCATTTGAACAAGTGTTTTGACAAACTCTTTAAAATCATCTGCATCCACTAATCCAAAATGATCCTCTAATTCCTTTGTTGTTAATGGTTTATATTCTTCTTCGCGCATTAGTTCTAATAATGTTTCTTTCATATTTTCCATGTAATCATCCCTCCTTTTTCAGCGTGTGCACATTTGGTCTGTTTTACACATTCCAATCAAGCGACTCTAAAAAGTTTAATATATCTTCGTGCAATTGTTCTTTTTCAGGACCAAGTGTAATGACATGTCCTGAGTTTTCATACCAGTTCAATTTTTTCTCTAATGATTCTGCTTGTTCAAAAATTGTGTTTGCCGAATTCATATCGATTACGGTATCTTTCTTGCCTTGTGTGACGAGTAGTGGTGCATATATATGATCCACATGGTCTCGAACATTATAGACAAACTCTCGTAGTTCCGCCAAAGTCTCCATTGGGGTTTGTCGAATCGCTTCTACTTCTTCTTCTATTTGTTCTGCTGTTTTTCCTTCATACTTCTTATATTCTTTGGCATATTTTAATACGCCTTCGAACATAATGTCTGTTGTTTTCATTGTCATTGGTGAGCACATCGTGACAATTCCCTTCACAGGAACTGTATACCCCAATTTCAATGAAAATACGCCTCCAAGTGAAAGTCCAGCTACAGCAATTTCTTCATAGCCTTCTGATTTTAAACGGTCATAGCCGCGCATAACATCTTTCCACCAGTCTTTCGGTCCGGTTTCAAGCAGTTCTTCCGGTGGTACGCCATGTCCTTTATAATGCGGCGCAAGGGATGTGTAGCCGTTTTTCTCTAAGAAACGACCAAGCATTCGAACATCCGATGAATTGCCTGTAAAACCATGTAGCAATAGCACAGCTCGTTTTCCGGCTTCAAAGAAAAATGGCTTTGGTGTTGTAATTTTCATATAAAATACCTCCAATCAACAACTGCAAATATAGTATGTAAAAGAAAACGCCTAACCAATCAGATGTCGGTCAGGCGGTTCGGTTAAAATCAATTAATATAAAATTAAAATCTTGTTACGGCAATCGTCAAAATAAAAAATAACACTGCAAGTACAATCGTTATTCTATGTAACACAAGGTCCATGCCTCGGGCTTTTTGTTTTCCAAAAAGTTGTTCAGCTCCACCAGAGATGGCTCCTGAAAGACCAGCACTTTTCCCCGATTGTAACAATACAACAACGATTAATGCGAGCGATACAATGACAAGTAAAATCATCAGTAACGTATGCATTTGTTCCACCTCCTGATAAAACGTTCACAACATAAATAATTTTACCAAAAAGTGTGCGAACATACAACTCTTTCAGAAAAATAACCTGGTCAACAAAATATTTTACAACTAAAGCAGACAAATTTACAATTAAATGCTTCAAAATTCCAACTAACACTATCTATTATCCAACTAAGAAATTTTTCGATTAAAAAGAGAGCCAGCTGTATTTGCTGACTCCCTTTGAATCTCATTATTTTAAGTTATAAAATGTGTCTTTTCCTAAGTATTGAGCTGTTGTATCTAGTTGATCTTCAATACGTAGTAATTGGTTGTATTTTGCTACACGGTCTGAACGAGAAGGTGCACCCGTTTTGATTTGACCAGCGTTTGTAGCAACTGCGATATCGGCAATTGTTACATCTTCTGATTCACCAGAACGGTGAGAAATAACTGCTGTGTAACCAGCACGTTTAGCCATTTCAATGGCATCGAAAGTTTCTGTTAAAGTACCAATTTGGTTAACTTTTACAAGAATTGAGTTTCCAACGCCTTGCTCAATTCCTTGTGACAATTTCTCCGTGTTTGTAACGAATAAGTCGTCTCCAACTAGTTGAACTGTTTTCCCTAATTTTTCAGTCAGTAATTTATGTCCAGCCCAGTCGTTCTCGTCTAATCCATCTTCAATAGAAACGATTGGGTATTTTTCGCAAAGCTCTTCATACCAAGCTACCATTTCTTCAGATGTTTTCACTACGCCTTCACCAGCTAAATGATATTTCCCGTCTTCTTTATTGAATAATTCTGAAGCGGCAACATCCATTGCAAGAAGTACTTCTTCTCCTGCTTTGTAACCAGCTCTTTCGATGGCAGTCATGATTGTAGAAAGTGCTTCCTCGTTCGATTTCAAGTTAGGAGCAAATCCACCTTCATCTCCAACAGCTGTGTTTAATCCAGCTTCTTTTAACACTGCTTTTAAGCTATGGAAAATTTCAGCACCCATACGTAATGCATGGCGGAATGATTCTGCTCCAACCGGCATTACCATGAATTCTTGAATGTCTACGTTATTATCAGCGTGTTCTCCACCATTTACAATGTTCATCATTGGAACTGGTAGTTGTTTGGCATTGAATCCACCTAAATACTGATACAAGGGAACATCTAAATAATCTGCTGCAGCATGCGCCACGGCAATCGATACTCCTAAAATTGCATTTGCACCTAGGTTTCCTTTATTTTCTGTACCATCTAGTTCAATCATCGCGTGGTCAATTCCCACTTGGTCAAGAACGGAAAAATTCTCTTCTAATTCAGCCGCAATGATATTATTTACGTTATCAACTGCTTTTAAAACACCTTTCCCTAGGTATCTTTCTTTGTCACCATCACGAAGTTCTACTGCTTCATATTCACCTGTAGATGCACCAGATGGAACGATGGCACGACCAAATGCTCCGCTATCTGTAAAAACCTCTACTTCTACTGTTGGATTCCCGCGTGAATCTAATACTTCACGTGCTTGTAAATGTGTAATAATTGGCATTTTTAACTCTCCGTTTCGATTAGTGTTTTACCTGTCATTTCAGGCGGTGTTTCTATCCCTAACAAGTGTAACATGGTTGGTGCTAAATCGGCTAAAATTCCGTCAGAACGAAGCGAAATTTCTTTTTGAGTGACAATAACTGGCACTGGATTTGTTGTATGTGCAGTCATTGGTTGTCCTTCTAGCGTCGTTACTTCATCCGAATTTCCATGATCCGCCGTTATAATTGCGTGACCACCTTTTGCTAAAATAGCGTCTACTACTTTTCCTAAACATTGGTCCACTGTTTCAATTGCTTTAATTGTCGGCTCTAGCATTCCACTATGACCAACCATATCTGGGTTAGCAAAGTTTAAAATGATGGCGTCAAATGTATCATTTGCAATTTCCTTTAGAAGCGCATCTGTTACTTCATACGCACTCATTTCTGGTTGCAAATCATAAGTTGCGACTTTGGGAGAATTGATTAAAATTCGCTGTTCTCCAGGGAATGGCTCTTCCCGACTTCCACTCATAAAAAAGGTTACATGCGGATATTTTTCCGTTTCCGCAATGCGCAGCTGGGTTTTGCCATGTTTAGAAAGTACCTCTCCTACCGTGTTATACAAGTCGCCTTTTTCGAATACTACATCTGCAACCACATCGTCGCTATAGTGAGTAAACGTAACAAACTTCAAATCGGTTGGATGCTTTTTGCTTAGCTCCAAACTATCGAATGTAGGTGTATTCAACGCCATCGATAATTGAATGGCACGATCCGGACGGAAATTAAAGAAGATAACCGCATCTCCAGAATCGATTGTTACTGCTGGCTTTGCATTCTCTTCAATGACAAAAGGTAATACAAATTCATCCATAATATCTTCTGCATAAGATTTCAAAATACCAGCTGTAGCAGATTCTGCTGTTTTTCCTATTCCGTCTACGAGTGCTCGGTAAGCTAGTTCCACTCGCTCCCAACGACGGTCACGGTCCATCGCGTAGTAACGACCACTGATGGAAGCAAATTTTCCGATACCTATTTCTTTCATTTGTTTTTCCGTTTCTTCTACGAAACCAACAGCTGTTTGTGGGCCAACATCACGTCCATCTAAAAAGCCATGAACAAAAGCCTCTTGTAACCCCTGCTCTTTTGCTAGCTTTAATAAAGCAAATAAATGCGAGTAGTGACTATGAACGCCACCATCAGAAAGCAGCCCCATTAAATGCAGCTTGCCCCCCGTCTGTTTTACATGCTCGATTGCAGCTAAAAGCTTGGGCTCTAAAAAGAATTCTCCTTCTCGAATAGACTTATGAATACGCGTTAAGTTTTGATAGACAACTCTTCCCGCTCCAATATTCATATGCCCAACTTCGGAGTTCCCCATCTGCCCTTCTGGTAACCCTACTGCTTCACCAGATGCGATCAATGTAGCATTGGCATAGTCTTTCCAGTAACGATCATAATTTGGTTTATTTGCCTGTGCTACTGCATTTCCGAATTCTTCACGGCGCAGTCCAAATCCGTCTAAAATGATTAAAGCTACTGGACTTTTAGGCATTTTGTCCAGCCTCCAATAATTTGACGAAAGAATCTACTTGTAAACTTGCTCCTCCTACTAAAGCGCCGTCGATATGTTCTTTTGAAAGCAGTTCTTCAATATTTTCTGGTTTGACACTTCCGCCGTATTGAATACGTACGCTGTTTGCCACTTCTTCTCCAAAGCCATCGAGAATTGTTTCACGAATTGCTTGGCATACATCATTTGCATCATCAGCTGTCGCTGTTTTACCAGTTCCGATTGCCCAAATTGGCTCATAGGCAATAACGGAGTTTTCCACGTTTTCTTCGGAAAGTCCTTCTAAAGCTGCCATTACTTGTGCAGATACGATGTTTACTGTTTCATTTTGTTCGCGCTCTTCTAATGTTTCTCCTACACAAATAATCGGAGTCAACTTATTTTCAAAGGCAGCTTGTACTTTTTTATGAACAGCTTCATCTGTTTCATTGAAATATTGGCGTCTTTCGGAATGTCCGATAACGACATAGTTCACACCTAAATCTTGTAGTTGATGGCCACTTATTTCCCCAGTAAAGGCCCCTTCTTTTTCTTCATGCATTGTTTGGGCGCCGATTCCGATAAACGAATCTTTTGTCGCTTGCACCAATTGATCTAAAAAGAGTGCAGGTGCACAAATAACCGCATCCACTTTACTGCTATCTACTTGTTTTTCTTTAAGCTCAAGAGCAAAATCTTTCGCTTCTGAAAGTGTTTTATACATTTTCCAATTTCCTGCAATTATAGGTTTACGCATATACATTCTCCTCCATTACTTATCGTTTAAAGCGGATACACCTGGTAAGTCTTTCCCTTCCATAAATTCAAGAGAAGCGCCTCCACCAGTTGAAATATGGTCCATTTTTTCTGCAACATCAAACTTTTCAACAGCAGCAGCTGAATCTCCGCCACCAATAATTGTATATCCAGCCGTTTCAGCCATTGCGTCTGCTACCGCTTTTGTTCCATTGGAAAAAGCATCCATTTCAAATACACCCATCGGCCCATTCCAAATGATTAGCTTACTATTTTTAATAACATCCGCATATAAAGCAGCTGTTTTCGGTCCGATATCTAAGCCCATCCAGTCAGATGGAATTTGGTCGATATCTACTACTTTTGTCTTGGCATCTTTTGAAAACTCGTCTGCCACAACCACATCTACAGGCATATAGAATGAAACACCTTTTTCTTGCGCTTTTTCGATAAAGCCTTTTGCTAATTCGATTTTATCTTCTTCTAATAAAGATTTTCCAACATCATGTCCTTGAGCTTTAGAGAATGTATACGATAAGCCACCACCGATAATAATATTATCTACTCTATCTAATAGGTGATCGATAACACCAATCTTATCTTTTACTTTTGCCCCACCAATAATGGCTGTAAATGGACGCTCTGGATTAGATAAAGCTTTTCCTAACACATCTAATTCTTTTTCCATTAATAGACCGGACACAGCTGGTAATAATTTTGCAATACCTTCTGTTGTTGCATGTGCGCGGTGTGCAGCACCAAATGCATCATTGACATACACATCTGCTAAAGATGCAAATGCTTTTGCAAGTTCCGCATCATTTTTTTCTTCTCCAGCATGGAATCGTACATTTTCTAATAAAATGATGTCTCCATCTGCCATTTCAGAAACCGCTTGCTCCACTGCTTGTCCAATGGAATCTTCTAACTTTCTAACAGGCTTATTCAAAAGTGTCGCTAAATGCTCTCCTACTTTTGTCAAACGTAGCTCTTCTTTTACTTCCCCTTTTGGGCGTCCCATATGACTTGCTAAAATTACTCTAGCACCTTGCTCGATTAAATAGTTAATCGTCGGTAATGCCGCACGAATACGAGTATCGTCCGTAATTGCTCCGTCTTCCATTGGTACGTTAAAGTCTACTCGACAAAAGACACGCTTTCCTTGTAAAGTTACATCGCTTAATGATTGTTTTTCCTTCATGAATAAGCCCCCTTGTTATGTAAAAAAAAGGAGCGAAGGGTAACCCTTGCTCCTTTTACCCTCTTATATTATAGAGGTTCTTACTTATAAATTAAAGTCCACGTGAAGCCATAAGTAATGCAAGGTCGATACAACGAGCAGAGTAGCCTGATTCGTTATCATACCAAGATAATACTTTCACCATATTATCTCCTAAAACCATCGTTGAAAGTCCATCAATTGTTGAAGAAGCTGTATTTCCATTATAGTCAATAGATACTAATGGAAGTTCATTGAAAGCGAGAATTCCTTTTAATTCATTTTCAGAAGCTTGTTTTAATGCTTCATTTATTTCTTCTACTGTTACTTCTTTTTCAAGTTCTGCTACAAAGTCTACTAAAGATACATTTGGTGTTGGTACGCGAATTGCCATACCATCTAATTTTCCTTTTAGTTCAGGAAGTACTTTCGCTACTGCTGATGCTGCTCCTGTTGTAGTTGGGATCATAGATTCTCCTGCAGCACGGGCACGACGATAATCACTATGGGGTAAATCTAAAATACGTTGGTCATTTGTGTATGAGTGAACAGTTGTCATCATTCCGCGTTTAATACCAAATTGATCGGACAACACTTTTGCAAGTGGTGATAAGCAGTTCGTTGTACAAGAAGCATTTGATATTACATGATCTGTTTCTGGATTATAATTATCTGCATTTACACCCATAACAAAAGTAGGCATATCATCTTTAGCAGGTTGAGATAGAATTACTTTTTTAGCTCCCGCTTCAATATGCTTGCTAGCTTTTTCCGTTGTGCTGAAAATACCAGTACACTCGATTACGATATCAATTTCTAGCTCTTTCCAAGGAAGGTTAGCAGGGTCTTTTTCCGCAATTACTCGAATGCTTTTACCGTTTACAACTAAGTAATCTCCTTCCGAAGACACTTCTGCATCTAATATTCCATGCACCGAATCATATTTAAGTAGATGCGCAAGCATTGCAGCATCCGTTAAGTCATTGATCGCTACTACTTCTATTTCACTTTTTTCTAATGCTTCTCTAAATACTTTACGTCCTATACGGCCAAATCCATTAATCGCTAATTTTACTGTCATGTTATATTCCTCCTAGTTGTTTTGCGAAATGATCTGCATCATTTCATTTGCTGCACCTTCATCTGTTACTAAAACAGTTTGCTCCGGTGCTTGTTTAAAGTAAGACAATAATGCTTTTGCTTTTTTTGCACCACCAGCAACTGCTAGTAAATGCTCTATATGTTGTAACTGTTTTAACTGAATACCAATTGTTCGAATCCGGTGAACTGCTTCACCTTGTTCATTAAAATAATAGCCAAATGCTTCACTAACGGAGCCCGCTTCTTTTAAGCGTTCGATTTCATGCTCCTTTGTATTCCTTCTTCGAGCCATTTCTTCTGCATCACCAATGCCGTGAATAATAATATTGGTTCGCTCATATAGATCCATCATTTCTTGAATGAAAGGCTCTTTCTTCATCGTAGTGTACGCTTCTTCACTTAAACTATCCGGCATATATAAGGTTCGGTACGTTCCATTCATTTTCCCCGCAAATAGGGAAGCAATGGTATTTGCTTGAAAGGAAACATCTTTTCCGACTCCGCCTCGAGCAGCGATAAACAGTAGCTGTTTCCACTTCGTTGTCTCTTGTACAAAATTAGTAATGGAAGCAATTGTAGAACCACCTGTGACTGCGACGATTTTTTCGTCCGTTAAAATACTTTCCAAATATTTGGCTGCTTCTTGAGATAAAAGCATTGCAGCATTTGTATTAGTATCTACATTTCCAGGGACAATAATTACTTCTTTAATGTGTAAATGTTGTGAAAGTTGTCTTTCCAGCTGCAACCTACCTGACCATTCTCGAACTACTTCTTTTAAGTCCACTAATAGCTTGGTTCCTTCCGGAGTTATGGCTGCGCCGTCTCTTGAAATATCGATTAAACCTTGGTTTCTCAAAGTATCTAACTCTTTTCGAGTCTCTCTTTCTGACAACCCTAATTGTTCCCCTAAAACTCGCCTGCCAATTCCTTTTGTAAGCTGAATCGTTTGAAGTATTCGATACCTCTTTTGTAACAACTCGCTCATTTCGGGTATTAGCTTTAGCTGAGCAGTGAGCAATGATTCCATATTTCACTTCCTCATTGATTATGACGTTTTTGTCCCACTTAGTTAAAAAATGTCCCACTTAGTTAAAAAAAAAGTGAATTTCTATAAATAATCATATAATAGAATATGCAAATTCGCAACTAAAGTGTATGACTTTTTGTCTTTTTTGTGAATTCATGCGTGGATTTTGCGATTTAGAGGGAAGATTCAAAGAAAATATTCCGCAAAATAGGTATCTTGCGATTTTGAAGCTGCATTTTGCGATTCTGAGCGGTGATCTTGCGATTTCTGACTTGTATCTTGCGATTTGAGACTGAGATCTTGCGATTTGACCCTTCTATCTTGCGATTCCCAAAAACTGCAAAAAAATTCTGGAGCATTATGTAAGTAATGTCTCCAGAATAGTTGGATAATCTATTTGACCATATTGGATGATTTCATTTTCAAATTCGATTACAGGAATCATCAGCATATATTTTTCATGCAGTGCATCGTCTTCTTCGATGTTAAACTCCTTTATTTCAAAAGCGACATCCTCTTGAACTAATTTCAAAACTATTCTTGCCTCTTCACATAAATGACAGCCTGGCCTCGTGTAAAAATGGACAATCATTAATATCAGCCTCCCAAAATCATTTGATCCACTTTTATTATAAACCTTTTAAAGTTCTTATTCCCTGAAAAGGTTAAAATGAAAGCGATACTTTTTATTCGTTCGTTCGTCTATAGCAATAAGAGGAGGTCAGCAGATGGAAATGGAACAGCTATACAAAGAGCACAGCGATAGAGTTTATAGCTATATATACTTACTAGTACGCCATAAAGAATGTGCCGAAGATCTTACACAAGAAACATTTTATAAAGCATATAAAGGTTTAGATTCCTTTAATAAACAGGCTTCTACCGCCACTTGGCTATTAAAAATTGCTCGTAATATAACCTATGACTATTTTCGAAGGAAAAGAGTCATTCAATTTTTCACCTTTGAAAAAGAGCATGATTTAGAAACAAAGACATTATCGCCGGAGAGTCGCTTTGAACAAAAGGAACAGCTCACTAAAATGTATGACTCCTTAAGTAAACTAAAAAAAGACTACCAGGAAGTTCTGCTCCTACGCAAAGTACAAGAATGTTCGATCAAAGAGACAGCCTATATACTCGGCTGGACCGAGGCGAAAGTTAAGATGAAAATGACACGAGCACTTGTTGCCCTTAAAAAGGAATTTCATCAGGAGGGAGGTCATGCAAATGGAACCATCAAACGAATTCGATAAGTTTTTTGAGGAAATCAAAGATGTGGAGCGTTCAGATAAAGCAAAGCAGGATACGTGGCTAGCTTTAAAGGATAGAATGTCAGCAAAAAGAAAACGCAATATATTTCCAGCATTTATTTCATTAGCAATCGTAGCAATTGCCTCTTTTTTAATCTTTTCTTTTACTTCTTCTTCGGAGACAGAGAAATCCGCTGAATCACTTTCTAATGAAGAAGTGATTATGGCAGTACTAAAAAGGGAATATAAGGGGCCAGACATGGAGCTCATACGTTTAAAAAATGAGTGGTTCAACCTCCAAAGTAAAACGGATACAAAGAACCAAGAAGAGTATGATCAACTCCTGCAATCAAAGGAATACAAAGATTATATAGATTATTATTTTACTACTTTCGGTGAATACTTTACGGAAGATACGTTAAAACATGTGGTTTCTTCCGTTTTGGTGTTCAAGTATAATCATCTTTTAGAGGATACAGATTTAGAAATGCATTTAGAAAACGTAGATATCAAACAAGAGAAAGACCACCCCAATATCTATCGCCCGATAATAGAAGTTTCTTTAACTAACAGCCAAGGACAGAAAATTTATCATACATTGCGAGAAGAATTCATCTTTTCTACATCAGAGCCTGGAAAAATTGGGAGCTATAATGGGGTTAAAGATGGTGGAGGCCTAGAGCTTCAAGAGAAAATAAAATATTTTAACGCATATGTCGAAAATAATGGAGATGTGAGAACACCATCGATTGATGTTTCCTTCGACACACTTTGCTTCAATGGTCGCTGGCCTGATCAACAAGGTGAAGTAGAGTTTAAGTTGGGATGTACATTCGTTACAAAAAAAATAAAATCCATCATGACTAAATTTGACAATCTCCTTGTTAAAGAAACAACAGAGCAAGAGACCAATGAGAGGACCGAACTGCTCCCTCAAATGGAAAATTATCAGATTTACCTAACAAACGCTGACGATAAAGGAACGACTTTATATACGATTACCTTATACAAAGATGGAGTTTTGGTGTTCGCTCCCGATTCTAACCTTGGAATTGCTGGAGACATCACTACAGAACCACATGTTTTCTTATATGAGGAGATTAAACTGATGCTTGATGAATTTGCAGACAATGAATAACAGAAAAAAAGCCCTAAAAGGGCTTTTTTTCATAAAATATTTACCATTTGCGTCCTGCTCCGCCGCCACCGGAACTACCTCCGCCAAATCCGCCGAAACCACCACCTGAACTTCTTCCACTTCCTCCTCCGAAGCCGCCAAAGCCACCTCCGAAACTTCCTGGTCCAAACATTCGTGTACTAGAGCGTCTGCCACCAGAACCCGGTCTTCCACCACCGCCTCCCCGACCACCAGACATGATGGTGTAAATCAGATAAATAACGACGATTATCATAATAATAGTTGAAAACGAAAAGCCTCCACCAGATGCTGGATTTTTCGGTTCAACTAGTTCCCCGTCCCAGCCATATTCTGTTGCAACCTCATTGTATAAGACTTGATATGTGGAAAGGACAGCATCATCTACCGACCCTTGTTCCAAAAAAGGTGTCGTATATTCATCAATAATCCTTCCTATTTTCCCATCTGGTAAAGCGCCTTCTAAACCATAGCCCACAGTAATTGCTACATCTCGATTACCTTGCTTTTCAGGATCTGTTTCAATTACAAATAAAACACCATTGTTCTTCTCCTTATTTCCAATACCAAACTCCCGTATCACATCCACACTAAACTGATTGACATCTTGCCCATCCAAAGAATTAATAATCATCACAACAATTTGTGCTCCAGTCGCATTATCTAAATTGTAACCTAGCTCTTCTACTTGTTGTTTGGTCGATTCAGATAAAAAACCTTCATAATCTTGCACATATAATTCTCCAGGTATCGGCTTTGGTATATCAGAAGCAGCCACAGTTACTATTGGAATGAAAAGAAATAAAAGTAGCGCAACGCTAAGCAAACGCGCAACTTTACTCATTACTTCTCATCTCCTTCAAAATCCACTACTGGAGCGTCTTGTGCAGCTGCATCTGCTTTAAAATATTCTTTTTCATCAAAACCAAAGATAGAAGCAACAATACTTCCGGGCATACGTTTTACTTTTTTATTGTAATTTGCAACTACTGCATTATAATCTTGTCTTGCCACAGACAAACGATTTTCCGTCCCTGCAAGCTCATCCATTAACTGTCGGAAATTCGCATCCGCTTTTAATTCTGGATAGTTCTCTACAACTACTAATAATCTGCTTAATGCACCGGATAATTGATCATTTGCCGCTGCTTGTTCTTCTGGCGTATTTGCCCCTGCCAAATTCGAACGAGCGTCTGCGATGTTACTAAGTACTTCTTTTTCATGCGATGCGAAACCTTTTACCGTATTCACTAAGTTTGGAATTAAATCTAAACGACGTTGTAGCTGATTTTCTACTTGCGCATAAGCACTATTCACATCTTCTTCGCCATTTACAAAACCATTGTAACTAGGTATTAGTATTGCTGCAAAAATAGCAATAATCACGATAATTATTACTAACGGTCCTAAAACTTTTTTCATCCTATTCACCTCTAACTAAGTATATTGTTAATGTACCTTAAAATTGAACATATAAAACATACTATGTATACGGTAAAAAGGATAATAGGTTTCAAAAAACACCCTTTCCAATTAGAAAAGAGTGTTTTTTAATCTATTTTTTCCCATCAGGTGGGTGACTGATCTTTTCTTTATTCGTTACTTCAAGTACATCGAGCAGGAAAACAAAAATCGGAATTCCGACAATCAATCCCCAAACACCAAAAAAGCTTTCCGAAAAAATGAGAACGATAAAGGTATAAAAAACGGGTAAATCAGTTTTGGAAGACATCAGCTTTGGATTCAATATATATGCTTCAACTGCATGAATAATCATAATAGCAATTAAGACATAAAATACTTTCAAAAACCCTCCAATTGTAAAAGCAATTAAAGCTAAGGGAATAAGCGATATAATTACTCCTGCTACCGGAATAAGTCCTAAAAAGAAAATCAAAATTGCCAATCCAAATATTTGCGGAAATCCTAAAATGCTTAATGCAATTACTGTCAAAATAGTATTGACAATAGCAATAATAAATTGGGCTTCAATCACTTTACCAAAAGTGCGAGTAAACTTCGAAGCAAAATATTCCACTTCAAAATAAAAAGGTGCAATCTTGCTATATTTAAACTTGCTTGTGAATTCTTTTAATCTTGGTTTTTCTAACAAGAAAAACAAGCTCAAAATTAAAGCAATGATAACTTGAACACTTATTTTACTAATACCTGTAAAATATTTTAGTAGAAATGAAAAACCGTTTTCCAAATAAGCTGCAAGCTGATTTTTAGTAATAATCATTTCTATATAGCCAATTATTACATTTTCCTGAGGCTGTGTATAAAAAGCAGTAATTTGCTTAGCAAGTTGACTGATTTGTACCGTGATAATAGGCAAGTATTTCACGATGCCTAAGGTCAATAACCCGATGATCAGTGCATACATAATGATTACAAGGGTTTTCCGGTTTAATCGTATGTATTTGACTACAAACTCAATGAGGCGATCCATCAGAAAAGTGAAAATAAACGTTAACAAGATTAGATTGATCATACTCCTCATGCTATAGAGGATGAAAACAATTAAAGCAAAAATTAAAACTCGTTTTACTCCTTTTTTTTGAAAAAATTCCGTTACAACGTCCATATACCGCAAAACTCCCTATTCACTTTTTCGAATTAAAATTACCATTATAACGCTTCTTTTTTAATTATTACCGTATATTATGGAGATAACAAGTGAAACGTTCTCCTCAATTCATGGAACATCAAAAAACACGCCCAAACGTTTCAATAGCGTTTTGCGTGTTTTCTTATAATTCCAGCTTAAAACTGAATTACCTTGTATATGCCCTCGGCGAGGATCGAACTCACATTTAAAGCTTCGGAGGCTTCCGTGTTATCCATTACACTACGAGGACTAGCGACTTATATATTATACAAATGAATTCAAAATAATTCAACCTAACTTTTCAATGCTTAATATTTGACCTTCCTTGACCATAATGTGTATGATAAAGTTACAACTGAGATATACTTTTCAGTAATCAACTTACAATACCACCTTTGAAGGAGGCAAACAGGATGAATTTAATTCCTACAGTAATCGAACAAACAAATCGTGGGGAACGCGCTTATGATATTTACTCACGATTATTAAAAGACCGTATTATTATGCTTGGAAGTGGCATTGATGACAATGTTGCGAACTCCATCGTTGCTCAACTTCTATTTTTAGAAGCAGAAGACCCTGAAAAAGATATTTCCATCTACATTAATAGCCCAGGTGGAAGCATCACAGCTGGTATGGCAATCTACGATACAATGCAGTTCATCAAACCGGACGTACAAACAATTTGTATCGGTATGGCAGCTTCAATGGGAGCATTCCTTCTTACAGCTGGAACAAAAGGAAAACGTTACGCACTTCCGAACGCAGAAGTAATGATTCACCAACCACTTGGTGGCGCACAAGGGCAAGCAACGGAAATCGAAATTGCTGCAAAACGCATCTTATTCTTACGCGACAAGTTAAACAACATTATGGCAGAGCGCACTGGTCAACCGATTGAAATCGTATCAAGAGACACAGATCGCGATAACTTCATGACTGCTGAACGCGCGAAAGACTATGGTCTAATCGATCATATTATCGAACGCAGCGAAATGAAAAAATCATAATAAAGAATTGTACCCAAGGAAATTTTACTTTCCTTGGGTACTTTTGTGGGGAAATAAAACTAGGTGAGACGTAAAACGTCGTGTATGCGGTCAAGTATCGACTCTTTTACCTGGAGAAGGATGTCAATTTATAAACGCGCAACGTTTACAAAAAAACAAGACACAACCATCCTCGTCTCACTCCAAGTAAGGAGCTATTTTATGCTTTGGTTGCTTTCACTGGCAATTTGGTTGCTCTCATGCTGAATTGGTTGCTTTCGGAATAAAATTGGTTGCTTTCAATGACCGATTGGTTGCCCTAATCCATTTATTGGTGGATTATTTACAAAAAGAGCCATCCCCTAGTCAAGTTTGACTAAATGGGACAGCCCTTTCTTAATATTCTTCATTGGAGATAAATTTTGCTAGTGTTTCTACTGCTTCTTCCTCGTCAGAACCTTCTGCACTTAAGTTTACAGTGATTCCTTTACTAATTGCTAAGCTCATGATTCCCATAATACTTTTAGCATTTACCTTTTTCTCATCTTTTTCTAAATATACATCCGCGATATAACGGTTTGCCTCTTGTACAAATAATGCTGCTTGTCTTGCTTGTAATCCTGCTGGTAATTTCACTTCGACTTGTTTCTCTGTCATTAAAATACGCTCCATTTCACTAAATTGTTTCGCCTCTACGAAGTGCATCTGCGATTTCATCTATTTTTCGTAATCGATGATTAATACCAGATTTACTAACGTTTCCAGTAGAAACCATTTCACCTAACTCTTTTAAGGTCACATCTTGATATTCTACACGTAAACGTGCGATTTCCCGTAGTTTTTCTGGCAATTGATCGAGACCGATCGAACTTTCTATATATCGTATATTCTCAACTTGACGAATAGCTGCACTAATCGTCTTATTTAGATTAGCCGTTTCACAGTTAACTAAACGATTCACGCTATTTCGCATATCTCGGATAATGCGCACGTCTTCAAATTTTAATAAAGCACTATGAGCACCGGCTATGCTTAGAAAATCAGAAATTTTTTCTGCTTCCTTCAAATAAGCAACAAAGCCCTTTTTCCGCTCAATCGTTTTCGCATTTAACTCAAATCCATTCATCAATTCCACCAGTGCATCACTATGTGTTTTGTACAATGAATAAATTTCTAAATGATAAGAAGATGTTTCCGGATTATTAACAGATCCTCCAGCTAAAAAAGCACCTCTTAAATAAGCGCGCTTACAGCAATTCTTTTTCACTAAATCTTTGGAAATAGAATATTCAAATTGAAAATGATCTTTCAATATTTGTAAATCCTCTAGTAACTCTTTCGATCCTTCTCGGATACGGCAAATATAAATATTATTTTTTTTCAATCTCATTTTTTTTCGAACGAGCAATTCTACTTGATACGGATATAAAGATTTTATCAATGTGTATAATCTTCTAGCGATTGCCGCATTTTCAGTTTGCACATCTAAACTAAGCGCCTTATTGCTAAATGAAAGCGATCCGTTCATTCGAATAAGGGCTGAAAGTTCAGCTCTTGCACAACATGGTTTGGACTCTTCTTGCGTCATTTCTTTTTTGGTTTCAGAAGCAAACGACATAATCCGTTTCCCCCTTTCTAGCTAAGGATTACAATAACTCATTATGTATGTAATCACTTACGCATATTCTACAAGCCATTTCGCTACTTTCATCGCATCATGACGTACTGCGCCACCATGGACAATGGAAATGTCTTTTTTCACGACTGCTAAGTTTAATGTTTCTAGTTTTTCTATATCTATTTTGACAGGTGATGCTTTTTCCTGCTTGTATAAATATTGCACATTTTCAGGGATTTCTTCATTACTTATTAAAACCGCATCTAAGAAATTCTCACCTACATGATCAAGTAAGGCGTTGACATGATCGAATGCAGTGTAATCACTTGTTTCCCCGGCCTGTGTCATTAAATTACAAATATATACTTTTTTCGCTTTTGACCGAATAATTGCATCTTTTATACCTTCCACTAACAAATTCGGTAAAATACTAGTATATAGGCTTCCAGGCCCAATTGCGATAATATCGGCTTCTTTTATCGTATTAATTGTTTCTGGTAACGGTTTCACATCGGATGGAGAGATAAATACCTTTTCTATTTTCTTTCCATACAATGGAATTTTAGATTCACCACTTACAATTGTCTGATCCTCGTATTGCGCATGAAGTGTGACTAATTGATTGGCTGCTGGTAGAACCTTTCCATGCACCTTTAATACACGGCTCATTTCACTAATAGCATTAGCAAAATCACCCGTAATAGAAGTTAATGCTGCCAACATTAAATTTCCTAAAGAATGCCCTTTAAGCTCTTCCGATTTAGAAAAACGATACTGGAACATTTCTTCCACCAATGGTTCTACATCCGAAAGTGCCGCTAGCACATTTCGAACATCCCCAGGCGGTGGAATATCATAATCATCCCGTAATCGACCAGAACTTCCACCATCATCTGCTACAGTGACAATTGCTGTAATGTCGAGTGGGAATTTCTTTAAACCACGAAGCAATGTAGACAGTCCCGTACCACCACCAATAATAACTATTTTCTTACGGTGTTTTGTACGCTCCATTCCTTCATTCCTTTCTTATCGTTACATCTCTATGTGTGATAACCGTTTTATCTTCTGCTTTTAATAGTTTACCAAAGTATTCAGCTAATGTAACGGATCGATGCTGTCCACCCGTACAACCAAATGCAATAACTAGCTGTGTCTTACCTTCTCGTTTATATTGTGGAATCATAAACAAAAACAGATCAGTTAGCTTTTCGATCAATGTCTTTGTATCCGCCCATTTTAAAACATAACCAGATACTTCTTCATCTAGACCTGATTTCAACTTGAGTTCTTCTATATAGAAAGGGTTGGGAAGAAAGCGTACATCAAATACTAAATCGGCATCGATCGGGATTCCATGTTTAAATCCAAAAGACATGACGTTTACTGTAAATACTTTACTACCTTTTGACGAAAATTCAGCTTGTATTTTTTCCCTTAACTGACGAGGCTTCATCGTAGATGTATTATAAATAAATTGTGCTCTTCCTTTTAACTCCGAAAGTAACTCTCTTTCTTTTTTGATCCCCTCTAGCGGGAGACCAGAATTAGCTAGTGGATGAGAACGTCTAGTCTCTTTATATCTTCTTACTAATACTTCATCTTTCGCATCTAGAAACAATACTTTTGGAGTGATCGTTGTTGCTTCTTGTAACTGATTAACTGATTCCACTAAAGAATGGAACATTTCACCACCACGTAAATCCATAACTGCTGCAATATTTCGAGGTTGTTTATTGGAATCAATCATTAGCTTGATGAATGTACTTAAAAGTTCCGGTGGCAAATTATCAATACAATAATACCCAAGATCTTCAAAACTTTGAATGGCAACTGTCTTACCTGCTCCAGACATTCCTGTAATAATGACCACTTCGGTTTCCGGCTTTTGTATAGTACTATCCATTGTTTACTTCTCCCTCCGATGATTGCTGAATCGTTTCTGTTATCAATGAAAAGTCAGGCGTGTAAACAAAGGTTCCATATTGCATTCCTTTTTCTTGCACAGCAAATAATAAGTTCGTTCGATCCCCTTCAGCCATTGGAAGCGTATGTAAAGCTTCTACTGGATGCCATTCTAAAATACCTTCTTTTGTTTCATGGAATGGCCTACCTTCCAAATCTTTGGCGACAAATGTGAATAACATCCACTCATCGATTCGCTCCCCATCTTCTTCGATAACCATGGTGTAAATTCCTTTTAAATGGGGTCCAATAGGGATAGCATTGGTTTCCTCGGTAAACTCTCGAACAGCAGAAACTAGAATAGATTCTCCTACTTCCATCTTGCCACCAGGAGCTACGTACCAGTTTCTCCTAGGCTTCTTTAATAAAAGGACTTTGTCATCTTTGCATATAAGTAAATTTGCGATTCTTTGCACGAATTGTCACTCCACATCTTTCATGTGTTAATAGTTTTATTATACATTAATTTTCACAAAAAGAGGCTGCTTCACGATTAAAATCGCGAAACAGCCTGTTCAACTATTTCTTATATAAAAAGGGGGGTCAATTTATATTTCTAACTATACGCTTTAATTGTTTCAAGAAGGTTACAAATCCATTAAGAAATAATTAAATTAAGCGTTCGTTGCTGTTTTATCTTTCATATTTTCAATATAATGTTGTGCTGCTTGAGCAGCGATACTTCCATCTCCAGTTGCCGTAACAATTTGACGAAGCATTTTATCACGAACATCCCCTGCACCAAAAATTCCAGGTACATCTGTTTCCATTCTTTCGTTCGTGACGATATAGCCGTTTTCGTTTAAAATTCCTAAATTTGAAAATGGTTTTGTTAATGGAAGCATACCGACATATACAAAAACTCCATCTGTTTCGAATTCTTTTTCCGAACCATCTACAGTTGAAACTAATGTGACGCTACCAACCTTACCATCTTTACCGTGAATTTCTTTTAAGGTCGTATTCCAAATAAAGTCGATTTTTTCGTTCGCAAATGCACGGTCTTGTAAAATTTTCTGTGCACGCAACTCATCACGACGGTGAACAATCGTTACTTTGTCCGCAAATTTCGTTAAAAATGCACCTTCCTCAACAGCGGAATCTCCACCGCCTACTACCACAAGGTTTTTCCCTTTAAAGAATGCACCATCACAAACTGCGCAATAACTTACACCGCGTCCGCCAAGTTCGCTTTCACCTGGAATTCCCATTTTTTTATACTCAGCACCGGATGAAATAATAACTGCAAGTGCTTTATATTCTTTTCCACTTACTTTAACTGTTTTATATGCTTCCCCATCGACAATTTCAGACACGTCTCCGTATGCATATTCTGCACCGAATTTTTTCGCATGATCAAACATTTTAGTCGAAAGTTCTGGTCCTAAAATCATTTCAAAACCAGGGTAGTTTTCGACTTCTTCTGTATTGGCCATTTGTCCACCTGGAATACCGCGTTCAATCATTAAAGTAGAAAGATTCGCACGAGAAGTATATACAGCTGCAGTCATCCCTGCAGGACCTGCTCCTATTATTATCACATCATAAATTTTTTCTTCAGTCATCTTACATTCCTCCTACATTGCTTCTACCATCAATCTAAAGGATTATTATACATGCTTCAACTTTTATGCTTAGGCATCGAATAATGGTAAAAACTGCATGAGTTCATTTACATATTTCGTCAAGGTAGTAGTCGTAATCCCGTATTCTTCTGCATATTGTTTTTTGGTTACATTTTTCTTTCTGGAAGATTCAAACATATACTCCGTTGCAGCTGCTAATGCTCGTGGATTTTTGAAGGCATAGGCCTTTTTTAATGCACGTTCCACTAATACAAACCACATTTGAAATAAAAACGCGGCGGATTGTTCCCATGATTTATGCTTTTCATAAAGTAAATCCGAAGCTGCGATCGCTCTTAAAAAAGCTTTTTCCGCAACAGATTTTTCGTTAAATGAATGTCCTAAAGAATGTGCCAAAAATAATTTTTCCATTGTCGTCAATTCTTCTACAACAATCCATTTTGGATGAGAAATAATTTCTTGCCGATGTGCTGATTTACCTAGTAAATAAAAACCTAAAATTCGCTCACTTACATGTTCGTTATGTAGCTTTTCTAAAATGAACTCTTTTTGATCTTCCATTTGCGATTCATCTATGCTTTTCAAATGCGGCAACCAAGGTTCAAAACCTGCTTTTTCTGGATCCAACTTTAATAATGTCTTCCAAGCATTTTTCGCGATTTCATCATGTCCAGAAAAATGAGCAGAATGCGATAACCAAAAATAAAATCCTGGATCCCCTTCAAACCCTTTACGTTGCAAACTTCTTAACCACTTAAATGCTTGTTCATATTTGCCTATAAGGGCAAAGGTAGCACCTAATTTATATCGATGTTCAATGAAATAAGGGTTAATTTTAGCTAAAAACTCTGTTATTTCTTCTAGCTCTTCTTGATTTTTTTCATAATAATAAATGACAGCTAAATTACAAAGGGCATGAATATTGCCTCTGTTTTCCCGTAACACTTCATGAAGTAATGCTTTTGCTTGTTCCTCTTCGCCAATATAAAAATAGGCAAGCGCCAAATTATTAAATGCTGCCCAAAAATCAGGATATTGTGTAATAATGTCTTCCAATAATTCGACAGCTTCTGGGAATTTGCCTTGTTCCATTAAACGACGAGATTTTTCCTGTAAAAAAAGAGCTTCACTGGAAGGAGCATCCACTTGAAGAGATATAATATCTTCCTGCTCTGTAAAGTCTACTATTTCCATAGCATCTTCGGTGTACTCTCCGTTTGTATTCATTTCCAAATATTTTTTCGCAAATCGGTTTGCATCCATAAAGTTTCCAATATGTGCGTTTACTTCTGCTAAAAAGAAAACGATTTCAGGATCATCTGGGGCTATAGTATATGCGCTTCTCAGAAGTTCATGAGCTAAATCGAATTTATCTAATTCCATTTGTAAAATGGCATATTGCATTAAAATAATCGGATCATCGGGACTTAAATCGACAGCCCGTTTTAAATATTTATGTGCTTTTTCATATTTTTCTTTTTGTAGCTCGTCTAATGCTTTTTTATAGTAGTATTCGCCCGTAGGCAAAAATGAAATAATATTTTCTTTAAAAACCTTTTTGCTTTTTTTATTCAAGATAATCCTCCGAAAAATAATAAGAGACGTTTCAACGTCCCTTATTAGTATAACCTTCAGTATATCATAAAGTTTTATTTTTTATCGGCTTTCTCTTCATGTCTTTTTTGCAGTACTTGTAATAGATCATAAAAGCTGACTTTTTGATTTTGTAATAGGACGAGTAAGTGATAAATTAAATCTGCCGCTTCCCATTTCAATTCTTCTGCATCATCGTTTTTAGAAGCAATAATAACTTCTGCAGACTCTTCTCCAACTTTTTTACAAATTTTATCTACGCCTTTATCAAATAAATAGGTAGTATATGCTCCTTCTGGCATCGTTTGCTGTCTTTCCTTAATCGTACTAATTAGTGAAGTGACCACATTATAACCAACAGTTTCATCGAATTTCTCTAGGCTATTATGGAAGCATGTCTCCTCTCCAGTGTGACAAGCAGGTCCATTTGGTAAAACTTCTACGACTAAAGCATCTGAGTCACAGTCTGTACGAATAGATACTACTTTTTGTGTATTTCCAGAGGTTTCTCCTTTATGCCATAATTCTTGTCTACTTCTGCTGAATAACCATGTTTCTTTTGTTTCTACTGTCTTTTTATATGCTTCCTCGTTCATATAAGCGAGTGTTAAAACTTCTCTTGTAATGGCATGTTGAATAATAACAGGAACAAGTCCTTTATCATCGTAGTTTATATTGGTCATTTCACTTCGACTCCTCTTTCACGTATGTAATTTTTCACTTCTGCTACACTCGTTTCTTTGAAATGAAAAATAGATGCTGCAAGTGCCGCATCCGCATTTGCTTCCGTAAAGGCAGCTAATATATGTTCCACATTCCCAGCACCACCACTAGCGGTAATTGGAATAGAAACAGCTTCCTTCACTCGTTTTGTAATCTCGATGTCATAACCATCTTTTTCACCATCACGGTCCATGCTTGTCAGTAATATTTCCCCTGCGCCAAGCTTTTCTACTTCCATTGCCCAGTCTACCGCTTTCCAATCCGTTTTCTTTTGACCGCCATGTGTGTAGACATACCATTCTTGCTCTTCTTCCGACCATTTCACATCGATTGCAATAATTATTTTATTGGACCCAAATGCTTTTGCACCTTCTGTAATGACGTCGGGATTGCTAATTGCCGCACTATTAATAGATACTTTACTTGCACCCGCATCTAATAGTTGTTTCATATTTTCGGTAGTACGAATTCCACCACCAACGATCAAAGGAATCGAAATTTGCGCCGCTGTTTTTTTCACGACATCTAACATTGTATCTCGCCCTTCAACTGACGCAGAAATATCTAAAAATACGAGTTCATCTGCTCCTTCTTTATCATAAAATGCCGCTAACTCTGCTGGATCTCCAGCGTCTCTTAGCCCAACAAATTGAATTCCTTTTACAACACGCCCGTCTTTCACATCTAAACATGGAATAATTTTCTTTACCATTTTGTAACCTCCTCTAATGCTTCTGTCAATGTGAATCGGTTATTGTATAATGCTTTCCCTGTAATGACGCCACTTACCGTCGTATCTTTTGCCAGCTTTGCGACATCTTCTAAATCTTCTAGTGAGCTTATCCCACCTGAAACGATAACGGATAAGCCAGTTGCTTCTGCAAGTTCTTTGTTTGCTACTAAATTAGGTCCTTGAAGTGTTCCATCTGTTGCGATATCGGTAAAAATAACATGTTTAGCACCTTTTGAAGCAAAATACTGACCTACTTCTATAGCAGATTGGGAAGATGTCTCCAACCAACCATGCGTTGCTACCATGCCGTCTTTTGCATCTAGACCGATGACGATCCGGTCACCACCAAACTCTTCTAATAATTGCGCTACTAGTTCTGGTTGTGCTATAGCAAGACTTCCGATAATGACACGCGTCACGCCATTGTTTAAATAGTAGCTGACATCTTCTTTGGAGCGAATTCCTCCACCAATTTGCACACGAACAGGGAGTTCTTTTGCGATTCGAATGACTTCGTTTGCATGTATTTTCTCGCCATCTTTTGCACCATCTAAATCGACTAGATGAATCCAAGTCGCTCCTTCATCTGCAAACTTTTTAGCCATGTCAAATGGTGAATCACCATAAATCGTTTCTTGGTCATAATCCCCTTGATATAAACGGACACATTTTCCGCCTTTCATATCAATTGCTGGATATACTTGAATGGACGTCATTTTATTTCCCCCTATTAACTGTCTAGACCGCGGCTCTTTTACTTTTCTTATGTAAGCAGTCCTTTTGTGGAAGGTATACCTTTCACTCGTTCATCTTTCGTAATTGCGTCATCAATTGCACGAGCTAGTGCCTTAAAAATAGCTTCAATCATATGATGTGTATTAACTCCGTAATGTACAATCACATGCACATTCATCCGCGCTTCCAAAGCAAATTTCCATAAAAATTCATGTACAAGTTCTGTATCGAAATTGCCCACTTTTTGTGTAGGAAATTGTGCACGGAATTCTAAATGCGGACGGTTTGAAATATCAATCACTACTTGCGCCAAGGCATCATCCATTGGTACAAATGCATTTCCGTAGCGTTTGATGCTTTTTTTATCCCCTAGTGCTTCTTTTACTGCTTGACCTAGGACGATTCCTATATCTTCCGTTGTATGATGATCGTCGATATGTGTGTCGCCATTCGCTTTAATCGTTGCGTCAAATAAGCCATGCTTTGTAAATAAATCAAGCATATGATCCATAAATGGAACGCCCGTATCAATTTCCGATTTTCCTTCCCCATCTAAATCTATTTCCACCCACACTTTTGTTTCATTTGTCATTCTTTCTATTTTAGCCGTTCTTTTGCTTGTCAATTTGAATCCCCCTTATCCCAACTTCTCGATTCGACCGAGCGCGCATGTCCTTCTAATTGTTCCAACCTTGCAAGGCGAGCGATTTTTGGATATTGTTCTTGCCACATTTCTTCTGAATAATAGACAACACTCGTTTTCTTTACAAAATCATCGACACATAGTCCGCTAGAAAATCGTGCCGTGCTATTAGTTGGTAATACATGATTCGTTCCTGCAAAATAATCCCCGACCGGTTCACTACTAAATCTACCGATAAAAATGGCACCGGCATGATTGATTTTGTCGCAAACTGCTTCTGCATGTTCTGTCATAATTTCTAAATGCTCAGGTGCAAGCTCATTAATCGCAGCAACCGCTTGTTCTAATGATTCGGCAATATAGATGCAGCCAAAGTTTTCGATAGAAGCTCTAGCAATTTCTTCTCTAGGAAGTTGCTTCAATTGTTTTTCTACTTCTTTTGACACTTGTTCTGCTAGTTTCTCACTCGTTGTAACTAATACCGAACTCGCAAATTTGTCATGCTCGGCTTGTGCCAATAAATCCGAAGCCACTTCAACTGCATAAGCTGTTTCATCTGCTATTATCGCTATTTCACTTGGACCTGCGATCATATCAATGGCTACTTTCCCGAAAACTTCTCTTTTCGCAAGTGCTACAAAGCTATTCCCTGGACCTGTAATTTTATCGACTGCTTTAATCGTTTCTGTTCCGTAAGCTAGAGCAGCAATCGCTTGCGCCCCTCCAACCTTATAAATCTCCGTCACACCAGCAATACGAGCAGCAACTAATACAGATGCTGGAAGCTTTCCATCTTTTGACGGCGGTGATGCAATGACTACTCGTTTCACACCAGCTACAATAGCTGGGATTGCATTCATTAAAACCGATGATGGATACGCAGCGGTGCCTCCAGGGACATAAAGTCCTACTGCATCTAGGGCTGAAATTTTATATTGAATATAGGAATTTTTAGCTAATGGAAAATCTATATTTTGTCGTGCTTGCTGAGAGTGGAATGCACGAATATTAGCGGCCGCTTCTTCCAAATCTACAATCAATTGTGGATCAAAGCTAGCAAATGCCTCTTCCATTTCTTCTCTTGTTACTCGTAAAGAAGAAAGTTTTGCACCGTCCCATTTTTCCGTATATGTAAAAAGGGCTTCATCGCCATTTTTTTTCACTCGCTCGATTACTTCACGCACAATCTCTAAGTGATTCTCGTTTGCTTGTTCCACTGAACGTTGCAAAGAAATTGTATTTGTAAGCTTTTCTATTTTCATAGGACTCCCCTACCTTTTAACCAATTCATTTTTTAATTGTGTAATAAATTCCCGGATGCGTTCACTTTTTACACGATAACTTACAGGATTGACGATCAAACGAGAGGATATATCCACAATTTTTTCATATTCAACTAACCCGTTTTCTTTTAAAGTCTGACCGGTTGAAACGATGTCCACAATACGATCAGCTAGCCCAATCATCGGCGCCAATTCAATCGAACCATTAAGCTCAATAATTTCCACTTGCTCTCCCTTTTCTTTATAGAAGTTCGTAGCAATGGTCGGATATTTTGTCGCAACTCGTGGTGCTATTTCGTTCATGGTCGTATTAGGAAGCCCCGCAGTCGCAATATAGCAATTACTAATATGCAAATCGAGTAACTCATGTACATCTCGGAGCTGTTCTAATAGCACATCTTTTCCTGCAATACCAATATCCGCAACCCCATGTTCTACGTAAACGGGAACATCCATTGGCTTCGCTAAAATAAATTGAATTCTTTCCTCCGGTGCTTCGACAATCAGCTTTCTAGAGTCACTAATCTCTTGTGGTAGATTAAACCCAGCCTCCACAAATAATTGATATGCTTCTTCGAAAATACGCCCTTTTGGCATCGCAATTGTTAACTCATTCACGTAAAGAACCACCTTCTGAGACAATTAGTACTTCATCAAAACTTTGTTTATACACATCCAAGTCATAGACACTTTCTATGTATTGAAGCGTTACACGTTCCGCAATATTCCTTCTCGCTTCCGCTAGCACATTAGCTTTCAAATAGGCACCTTCAGTAAATAAAATAAGTGTTTGCTTTTCTTCTACAACATCTTTTCGTAAAACTTCCAAAAGTCTGTCTACACGTATTCCAAATCCGATAGCCCCTACTTGTTCGCCAAATTGCTGGAATAATTCATCGTATCTTCCGCCATTTCCTATCGGGAACCCACTTCCAGCAGCATAAATCTCAAACAACATTCCCGTATAATAGCTCATATGACTGGCAAGTGAGAAATCGAAAGAGACAATGGACGGATCATTTAATTGAAGTTCCAATAAGCGTTTTAACTGCTCTAGTTGATCTATTAAATATTGCTGTTCATCCGTTAAAAATGGTCGCAAGTTTTCAAAGGTTTTAAAGTCAATCGTATAATCTATTAGTTTTATAAGGTTCGCTTTTTGTTTTTCTAATAAAGCAAATTCGTCCAACTTTTGTTCGAATCCCACAAAGTTTTTTTCTACTAATAGCTGTCTTAGTGCGTCTACTTGCTCCTCTGTATTTGTATTATTCGTTAGAAACGCCGTTAATAATCCTGCATGACCAATCGTAATTCGAAAACTTTCCACCCCAAGCGTTTTTACAAGCTCTACTGCCGTATGAATGATTTCACTATCGCCGTATGCGCTGAAATCACCGATTAACTCCAATCCTAGTTGTTCAAACTCCGCTGGACGACCACCTTCTCGTTGTTGTGCTCGGAATACATTTGCATAATAGGCTAATCTTAATGGATTTTTTTCTTTCAACAATTTGGAAGCTGCAATTCTTGCGATAGGTGTTGTCATATCCGGACGCAATACAAGTGTTTCTCCTTGATTGTCTACTAGTTTAAATAGGGATGATTCATCAATTGCGGAAGCCTTTCCGATTGTTTCGAAATACTCAACAGACGGTGTCTTGATAAAATCATATCCTTTGTTTCGTATAAAGTTTCTTGCTGTCGATCGTATATATTCTTTTTGTTCATTTACTTCCGGAAACGAATCTCTCATTCCCAGAGGTTTCTCGAACATTTGAATTTTACCCATTTCATCCCTCCTAAATACACTTTATCTTACTAGAGTACTAATACGTTGAATTATATAGATTTTATCCTATATTATTCATTTCGTCAATCTATCCCTTTCTTCCTTTTAGAATAGTAAGAAAAATAAAAGTACATAGTTTTCTAAAGCTTTTACGCAATAAGAGGCCAATCGCAAGATATACACCTCGAATCACAAGGTTGCCGCTGGGAGTCGCAAGATACACACCTCAAATCGCAAAATCGTTGTCGATAATCGCAAGATGCTCACTCTAAATCGCAAAATAGCTTCCCACCTTACAATCAATAGGAATAGTCATCACTCTGTCCTAAAGTAAAAAAAAGCTATCCTCCACATGAAGAATAGCTTAGTTCGTTACTTATTATTTCGTTCGATCATTTGTTCCTTCGTATAAATAATGCGCATTGGGTTACCTCCGACAAAACAACCTTCTGGAACATCCGCATTGACAAGGGTGGCTGCAGACACGATCGCATCATTCCCTATCGTAACTCCGGGTAAAATTGTAGAATTGGCTCCAATTAACACTCGATCGCCAATAATTACATCACCAATCCGATACTCATCTATCAAATATTCATGTGCCAATATCGTGGTGTTATAGCCAATTATCGTGTTATCTCCTACTTTAATCCGTTCTGGAAACATTACATCCACCATCACCATCAAAGCAAAAGACGTTTCTTTTCCAATTTTCATTCTAAGAAATACACGATAAAAAAAGTTTTTCCAACTTAAAAATGGAGAGTATCTCGCTGCTTGTATAAAGATAAAGTTTTTCACGACTTTCCAAAAAGGAACTGTATCATACACATGCCATAACGAATTCGCACCACTCACAGGATACCTTTCCGTTCTTCTCATACCGTCTGACCTTTGGCAATATCGAGAAGCTCACTTATATGTTGAATCATATAAGTTGGTAAATAAGTTGCTAGAAAAGCTTCACCTTTTGCGGACCATGCGACAGCAGCTGTATCTACTCCTGCTCTTTGTCCACCTACGATGTCATGTGAATTATCACCAATCATTAATGCATCTTCTTTTCCCACACCAAGTTTTTCGAGTGCAAGTTCGATTGGCTCAGGATCTGGTTTGGCATTTTTTACATCGTCTAATCCGATGATTGTGTCAAATAACGTCTCGCATTTCATCAGGTTAATGCCTCTATCAATCATTTCTCTTCTTTTTGTCGATACGACTGCTAGTTTGTAACCTTCTTCTTTTAATTTGTACAATGTTTCGACAACCCCATCAAAAGGCACAACCATCTCATCATGGTGTTGAATATTCCATGCACGATAAGCGGCTATGAGTGATTCTGTTAGTTCTGGGTTAATGGAATGGAATGTTTCATGCAGAGTTGGTCCGAGAAATGGTAAAACACTATCCCTATCATATTTCCCGGGAAATTTTTCTCCCAAAACATGTAAAAAACTTTCGATTATAAGATTATTCGTGTCTAATAATGTTCCATCAAAATCAAACAATAGTGCTTTGTAGGCTTTTCTCTTCATAGCGTTACCACTTCCTCTTGTTTTCTTTGCTCCGATTTACGCCATATGTACGCGACAATTATCGTCAATACAAATGCTGTCGCTAATCTTATTAAAAATAAAGGCAGTATTGGAACCCCTAACGGGATAAAGATTAACGTATCTTCCACGACAGCATGACATGCCACTAAAAAGATAAAGGCAAGGGTCGCATCCTTTTTACTTACACCATCCTCTTGCACTGCTTGAATCATTACACCAGCGCCGTAAGCAAGACCTATAGTAAGACCTGCAACAAGTGTCAAAGACGCATTTGGTTGAATGCCAATAATTTTCGTAAATGGAGCAATCTTTTCAGAAAACTTTTGCAAATAATTACGATCTTTTAGAACCTGAATAATAATCATTAATGGAATAACAATTAGCGCAAGTTGTAAAACACCAAAAGTCGCTTTTTGCAAGCCCAGTAAAATAATCTCTCCCCAACCATTAGGTATTTTCTCGGCAGCAGTAATTGCACCGTACTTAGCAATTTCTCCGCCACCTTGCCATACTAAATTGATAATCATTGCCGAAAAAATAGCTAATCCAAAACGAACGACTAATACTACCCAAAGCTTTACGCCTACACGAAGTGCAACGCCTGTTTCTATAAAAATATTATGCGAAAAAGATAACATCGTTGCTAATATAAACACTTCTTTCACAGTTAACTCCAGCGAAAGAATTCCAGCAATACCAGCATACAAATTCAATGCATTTCCTAAAACAAGAGGTATTGCGGCTTCTCCTCTAAGTCCAAGTAAACCCATAAATGGTGAGATTAAATCGATTATCCACGGTAGAACGGGAGTATATTGTAAAATAACTACCAATAAAGTAATAGGAAAAATGATTTTACTTAATGTCCACGTCGTTTTCAGGCCTGCAAATAGCCCCCTTTTTAACGTTCCCATACGTTCCCCCTTCTTTCTTACTTATCCTGATATCGAACGACCGGTTTAACCGTCATTCTTCTATATACAAACAAAATAATAGCAATCACAATCGTTACTAATGAAATAACTTGTGCTTGTCGTAAATCTCCTATTAAATAAAGGCTATCTGTTCGCATTCCTTCTATAAAGAAGCGCCCCACAGAATACCATACTAAATAAAACAAGACCATTTCCCCACGACGTAAATTTACTTTACGAAGAAGAATGAGAATAATAACTCCTATTAAATTCCATACCGATTCATATAAAAACGTCGGATGATAGTATTTACCATCTATATACATTTGGTTAATAATCCAGTCTGGAAGCTTTAAGTTCTCTAAAAAGCTTCTCGTTACTTCTCCACCATGCGCTTCTTGGTTCATAAAATTTCCCCAACGCCCAACTGTTTGTCCAATTAATATACTAGGTGCTACAATATCCGTAACTTTCCAAAAAGAAGTGCCTCTCTTTTTCGTAAAGAAATAAGCAGTTAAGAACGATCCGATTAATGCACCGTGAATAGCAATTCCACCATTCCAAATCTCAATGATTTTCCCCGGATTCTGCCCGTAAAAATCCCATTTGAAAATGACATAGTATATACGAGCACTAATGATTGCGATTGGTACAGCCCAAATAAGTAAATCAGTTAAATAATCTGGATGAAATCCACGTTTCACCATCTCTTTTTGTGCTACTAAAAATGCGATTATTATCCCAAATGCAATAATCACTCCATACCAACGCACTTCTAAAGATCCAAGTGAAAAAGCCACCGGATCAATTGCTTGTAATAAATTCATATGAAACTCCCTTCCAATTGCCTATTAATAATTTGCTTCACCATTTTGCCCGATTACATCGTCTAATCGTTTGGCAAAGTCTTCTGCAGCATTAATCCCCATTCGTTTCAATCGATGATTCATCGCTGCCACTTCAATAATAACAGCCAAGTTTCGTCCTGGTCGAACTGGAACGGTTAATTTTGTAATTGCAGTATTAATAATTTCCATTTTTTCTTCTTCCAAACCAAGTCTATCATAGGTCTTTTTCTCATCCCATATTTCAAGCTCGATCACTAATGTAATTCGCTTATAGTTTCGAATAGCAGTTGCACCAAAAAGCGTCATAATGTCAATAATACCGAGTCCACGTATTTCCAGAAGATGTTCGATTAATTTTGGCGCACTACCAACAAGTGTCTCTTCGCCTTCTTGCCTAATTTCCACACAATCATCCGCTACAAGACGATGCCCTCTTTTCACTAATTCTAGTGCTGTTTCACTTTTACCAACGCCACTTTTACCAGTGATTAAAACTCCTACTCCATATATATCTACTAATACACCATGTACGGCAGTCGTTGGAGCAAGCATGCTCTCTAAAAAGTTGGTTAACATACTAGAAAATCTAGTAGTCGGCATACTCGTCGTTAAAACAGGAACTGAGTTCTCGTTGGAAGCAGCAATTAACTCCTCCGGTACTTCCATTCCATGCGATACGATAATGACAGGTGTATCGGATGCACATAATTTCATCATGCGCTCGCTTTTTTCTTTTGCTGTTAATAATGCAAAAAATGAAATTTCTGTTTTCCCCATTAATTGAATACGATTGGATGGATAATGAGTAAAATAACCCGCCATCTCAATCCCTGGTCGAGAAATATCGCTAATTGCAACGTGGCGCCCAATTCCTTCCTCCCCACTTACTAATGAAAGATTGAACTTTTCTTTAATATCCTTTGTCGTCACATGAGGCATATCTCTCCACTCCTTTCCCGCTTCTTTCTACACATAGTTCTTATTTTAGCATGATTAGTCATTCTTTTTGTATTCATTTATCTTTTGCTTAACTATTTATTAAAAGTTGCCGGATTTTAATATTGCACTGATGTATAAATGTTTTGTATTGCGTAGTGTAGGGATACTGCTTGGTAGTGAGGCGAATGAAGTGCCCGCTGTGATTTTCGCTACAGCAGTACGCTTTCCGCCGGGTGAGCGATGAGCCATCCCCGCCGCCCTCAGGCGTACCTTGGGATGGCTCATTAGCCCACTCATCCGGCAGGAGTCGACGGCTGTAGCGAAAATCAAAAAAAATTTCCCAATTATCAATATCATCCTGTTAAAAAACAAAATTTCAACCGGTTTTTCCATTGCATTCATCCAATAAATGGCTTAGGGCAACCAACCGATGACTGGGAGAAACCAGTTCTCCTACGAAAGCAACTAAATCAGCACGAGAGCAACCAAATTGTCGGTGAAAGCAACCAATTCTCAAAATGGCAAGTGTACTCGATGTGAGACAACTATAATTCCGACATATTATAGGAATTATATGTCTTAAAACCCGTCGAACACGCCTGGCCGGCATATACTCGACTGGTTTATCGTGTTCAGCTGCCTTATTGTCGCGTTCGAGGTGTGCATTGTCGCGTTCGCTGTGGATATTGTCTCTTCCAACCTTTTATTGTTAATATTAGATCTCTATAAGTAAGCATTTGCCATTTATTTTCACTGCAGGCGGTGACCCCAGTGGAGGCCAACAGGATGTTGGTCGCGAAGGCGTTGCCACACGATGTGGCGTTCTTAGCCTTTATTCCTCTGCCTGAGTAAGATGAGACTTCACAACGTACGCGCTAGCGGCGGTGAAGGCTCATCACTCACCCCACGGAAAGCGTCCGTCCTGCAGCGAAAATCATAGCGGTCACTAGTCAACACACTACCATGTAGTTTCCCTAAATAGTGATTTACTCCATACCTTTTGTAGAGTTTTATCCAATGTAAATATTCTCCTAATAACAAAAGCCGCAAGAAGCGCTATGCTCCTTGCGGCTTTTGAACGATTATTACTCACTATCAACAGTATAACGCACAACAACAGATCCTGTTTTGGCGTCTCCATATACTCTTAGTGGCTCTGCTTCAGAATCCACTACTTTCGTAAATCCTACTTTTTTGTTCAACAATTGTTCGGATTGGTTAAGCTGCGTGACATCTGACAGTTGTACATCAATTTTTCCTAGTTGGGTAGTGGTCTCTCCTTTTAGCGACACATCTTTAGGTACGTATAATTCTACCGTTCCTGCAACTGCAGTTCCTTCGATTTTACGTGCTCCCTTATCTTTTGTCGTTAAAATTACATGCCCACTAACCGAAGAACCTTCCAATTCTTTCAGCTTTCCATCTACATAAATTCGACCATTCATCGTTTCAACTTCGATTGAATCCCCCACAACATGTTGCACTTGGACTGATCCATTTACCGTTTCTATATCTGCTCTTTTGAACGTTAATGCATCTAAAGTTACTTTGCCGTTCGTTGTTTTTACTTTAAAAGAGTTTGCTTCTATATTCTTTGCAGAAAATTCTCCATTGAACAACCGTGCCGAAATATGATTATAGGTTTGTTTCGGTACAAAGAGCGCTACTTGGACAGAAGTTGTTTTCATATAGCTGTATACACGTAATTTATTTCCTTCTGTAGTAAAGATAAATTCTTCTGCGAAACGTGCTTTTGCTTCTTCTTCTGTTGAGTTTTTGAAGGACTTTACTTTTACCGTTGCGTGAGCATAAGTTTCTTCTGTCGGGAGAATTTCAATTTTACCATTCGCTATATTAACCGAAATATCCTCGAAAGTCGCTTGTTCTTTTACTAAACTTTCTTCGAAAACAACTGGCTCACCAAATGGCATTTCAAAGTCGAATTCCTTCATCTTATCTACAGTTCCTTGCATGAACTGCATAAATCTTTCGCCCATTACTGTGAAATCACGTTTTAAATCTTCTATAAAATCTGCGCTTTGGTGCTTGTTTTGTCCATTTGTCTGTTCTTGTTTTGGCTCTTCCTTGTCTAGTGAAATGATTGTTGTAGACTGTTTTCCAAGCTCCTCTAATAATGCCAATGCTTCTTGTGCGGTAATTGTGCCATTTTCAACCATATCTAAAATACGTTTTCGTTCTTCTTGCATAGTGAAAGGCCTCCTCATAAGTTTAAAATATAAAACGAGTTACTTACCCTATTTAATACGATTAAACTTGCATAAAGTTTCATTTATGATTGAACGGTTAGTTATTTCTTCGCAGAAGCTTCTAAAACGACTTCATCCATTCTTTTTCGGTCTCGCGCAAGAATAGGCTTTAGGTACTTACCAGTATAAGATTTTTTTGCTTCGATGATTTTTTCAGGTGTTCCAAACGCTATTATAGTCCCACCTTTGTCCCCACCTTCAGGACCTAAATCAATCATATAATCAGCGGTTTTGATAACATCCAAGTTATGCTCAATAACTAGAACAGAATCACCATTTTCTACAAGACGTTGCAGTACAACAAGTAAACGGGCAATATCATCTACATGTAAACCTGTTGTCGGTTCATCTAAAATATAAAATGTTTTGCCGTTGGATCGTTTATGCAATTCAGAAGCTAATTTGACGCGTTGCGCTTCTCCTCCCGAAAGTGTAGTTGCTGGTTGACCTAGCTCCACATAACCTAATCCAACATCGACAATCGTTTGTAGTTTTCGACTAATTTTCGGATGATTTTCAAAAAATGCTAATCCGTCTTCCACTGTCATTTTTAGTACTTCTGCAATATTTTTCCCTTTGTATTGTACTTCTAATGTTTCTCGATTATACCTTTTCCCATGGCATACTTCACAAGGAACATAGACATCCGGTAAAAAGTGCATTTCAATTTTAATGATTCCGTCTCCGCGGCATGCTTCACAACGTCCACCTTTTACATTAAAACTGAATCTCCCTTTTTTATATCCTCTTACTTTTGCTTCGTTTGTTGCTGCATATAAGTCGCGTATATCATCAAATACTCCTGTATATGTAGCCGGATTTGATCTTGGTGTTCGTCCAATTGGTGACTGATCAATATCAATTACCTTTTCCAACTGTTCGATTCCTTCTACACTTTTATTTGCACCCGGTTTAACCTTGGAACGGTTTAGTTTGGATGCAAGTGATTTATATAAAATTTCATTCACTAATGTACTTTTTCCAGAGCCGGATACGCCTGTTACCGCTGTGAATACGCCTAATGGAATATCTACATTGACATTTTTCAAGTTATTTTCAGTTGCACCTTTGATTTTAATATATCGTCCATCGGGTTTTCTTCGCTCGATTGGTAAAGGAATATACTTCTTTCCACTTAAGTATTGACCGGTTAGCGAGTTTTCATTATTCATCACTTCTTCAGGTGTTCCTGCAGCAACAATTTCTCCACCACGAATACCCGCACCAGGTCCAACATCGATTAAATAATCGGCGGCCATCATCGTATCTTCATCATGCTCTACTACAATTAACGTATTTCCAATATCACGCATACTTTTTAATGTCTCAATTAATCGATCGTTATCACGCTGATGCAAACCAATAGATGGCTCATCTAGAATATACAATACACCTGTTAGTCTTGAACCAATTTGCGTGGCCAAACGAATTCGTTGCGCTTCTCCACCAGATAATGTACCTGATGCACGGTTTAAAGTTAAATAATCCAGTCCAACGTTTTCTAAAAATCCTAGTCGTTCATCAATTTCCCTTAATACTAATCGGGCAATTTGCATATCTTTTTCAGACAAAGTTAATTGATGGAAAAACTTATTTGCTTCGGTAATCGAAAACTGTGATATTTGTCCAATATGCATCGAATTCACTTTCACTGCCAGTGTTTCTTTTTTTAAGCGATATCCTTTACAAGTAGGGCACTCATGCTGTGCCATATACTTTTCCATTTGCTCGCGAATATAGTCAGAGGACGTATCTTTATATCTGCGTTCGATATTTGCTAATACTCCTTCAAATTGAATAAGACTGTCGCGTACTTGTCCGAATTCATTTTCATAACGAAAACGAATTTTGTCCTCGCCAGATCCATACATAATTTTATTCCACTGATCGATTGGCAATTTTTCGACCGGCACATTCATTTTGATTTTATAATGTTTGCAAACAGCTTCTAATAACTTCGGATAATATTGAGAGCTTGTTGGTTGCCACGCTAAAATTGCCCCTTCTTCCAAGGTCATACTTTTATCGGGTACAACGAGTTCTGGATCTACTTCAAGTTTCGTTCCTAAACCATCACAATCTGGACATGCACCGAACGGATTGTTAAACGAGAACATGCGTGGTTCTAGCTCGCCAATTGAAAATCCACAAATCGGACATGCATGATGTTCACTAAACAAAACTTCCTCATATTCCATTACATCTATTAATACTCGACCATCCGCTAGACGCAAGGCCGATTCTAATGAATCACTGAGTCTTGCTGCAATTCCTTCTTTCATCACAATTCGATCTATAACGACTTCGATATTATGCTTTTTATTTTTATCTAAGTTTATATCATCGTCTAGATCTCTGATTTCCCCATCTATTCGAATACGTACAAAACCTTGCTTTTTCATATCTTCTAGTAATTTCACATGCGTTCCTTTACGTCCAGAAACTATTGGCGCTAGTACTTGCATTTTTGTTCTTTCCGGGTACTCATTTAATCGATCAACCATTTGTTCAATCGTTTGAGAGGATATCTCGATTCCATGTGTAGGACAGATTGGCTTTCCAACACGTGCAAATAACAACCTTAAATAATCATAAATTTCCGTAACAGTCGCTACGGTAGAACGTGGGTTTTTACTCGTCGTCTTTTGGTCAATGGAAATAGCCGGTGAAAGTCCCTCTATTACGTCAACATCCGGTTTATCCATTTGCCCTAAAAACTGTCTTGCATAGGCGGATAATGATTCTACATATCGGCGTTGTCCTTCCGCATAAATAGTGTCGAATGCTAAAGACGATTTACCCGACCCAGACAATCCAGTCATAACAACGAGCTTATCTCTAGGAATTTTTAAGCTGACGTTTTTTAAATTATGTGCACGAGCACCTTCTATTCTAATTTCTTGGTTCTTCAATATTATTCATCCTTCCAGCTTCAATTCAAGGATTGCATCACGCAATTGTGCTGCCCGTTCAAAATTAAGTGCCTTCGCTGCATCTTTCATTTCTTTTTCTAGATTTTGTAATAATGTATCTTTTTCTTCTTTCGTCAAAGGTTTTCCACTCGTTAACTGCTGTGCATAACTTGCTTCTTCTTCTGCTACTTGGGTTGCACGAATAACTTCTCGAATTTTCTTTTCAATTGTTTTTGGCGTGATGCCATGCTTTTCATTGTATTCCATTTGAATAGTACGACGTCGTTGCGTTTCGTCTATCGCTTTTCGCATAGAGTCCGTCATTTTATCCGCATACATTATTACTTCACCATTCGAATTTCTTGCTGCACGTCCTATTGTTTGTATTAATGAACGCTCCGAACGTAAAAATCCTTCTTTATCCGCATCTAAAATCGTGACAAGAGACACTTCTGGTAGGTCAAGCCCTTCCCTTAGTAAGTTGATTCCAATCAGGACATCATATGTTCCTAAACGAAGATCTCTTATGATTTCAATTCGCTCTAATGTTTTCACTTCCGAATGTAAATACTGTACTTTAATGCCGATTTCTTTTAAATAATCCGTCAGATCTTCCGACATTTTCTTCGTTAATGTCGTTATAAGTACCCGTTCATTTTTCGCTGTACGCTCATGTATTTCATTGATCAAATCATCAATTTGTCCTTCAATCGGTTTCAATGTAATAATCGGATCCAATAAGCCTGTTGGACGAATGATTTGTTCGACCATTTCTGGTGTATGCTCTAGCTCATAAGGACCAGGTGTCGCTGATACATATACCGCTTGATGGACATGGTCTTCAAATTCACTAAAAGTAAGTGGTCTATTATCAAGTGCAGACGGCAATCGGAAACCGTGGTTTACTAATACTGATTTCCTTGCTTGGTCTCCATTAAACATTCCTCTAACTTGTGGTAATGAAACATGGCTTTCGTCCACTACCAATAAAAAATCTTTTGGAAAATAATCTAATAATGTATATGGAGTTGCCCCTGCTTCACGTAAAGTGAGATGACGGGAATAGTTTTCAATGCCTGAACAAAAGCCCATCTCTTCCATCATTTCTAAATCATAGCGCGTACGCTGCTCTAGTCGTTGTGCCTCTAGTAATTTATCCTCCGCACGCAATATCTTTAATTGTTCTTCTAATTCTTTTTCGATATTCTCTATGGCCAATTTCATCTTTTCTTCTCGTGTAACGAAGTGAGATGCGGGGAAGATGGCTACATGTTCACGTTCTGCCATTATTTCTCCTGTAAGTGCATCGACTTCTCGAATACGATCGATTTCATCACCAAAAAACTCTACACGAAGACATTTTTCATCTCTTGATGCGGGGAAAATTTCAACAACATCTCCACGCACACGGAATGTACCCCTTGTAAAATTTATATCGTTTCTTTCATACTGGATATCGACTAATTTTCGAAGTAACTGGTTTCGCTCGATTTCCATTCCTGTTCGAAGGGAAACGACCATGTCTCTGTATTCCTCTGGATTTCCGAGTCCGTATATACACGAAACGGAGGCAATAATGATGACGTCTTTTCTCTCGAATAACGATGAGGTAGCGGAGTGTCGAAGTTTATCAATTTCTTCATTGATACTTGAATCTTTTTCAATATACGTATCTGTTTGAGGCACGTACGCTTCTGGCTGGAAGTAATCATAATAACTTACGAAATACTCGACAGCATTGTTTGGAAAGAACTCTTTAAACTCGCTATACAGCTGCCCTGCAAGTGTTTTATTATGCGCCATTATAAGGGTTGGCTTGTTCGTTTGTTGGATAACATTTGAAATGGTAAATGTTTTTCCAGTACCTGTTGCACCAAGCAATGTTTGATGTTTCTTCCCTTCTTGAACACCTTTTACTAATTCTTTTATCGCTTCTATTTGATCTCCTGCTGGCTCATACGGAGCTTGCAAATCGAAAATTTGTTCCATAGATAAGCCTCCCACTGGTTGAATAGTTTCAGTTTAACATACTCTTTTTTTGAATCCTAATAAAACGAACGTATGTTTTTTCATTATTTTTTGCACATAAGAAAAGCCGCCTAAACATAAGCGGCTTTTCTATCCATCACTTTGGATTATTTAATTGTTGTAATGCATTCGTGTATTGTGTAAATGCTTTTTCGTCTTTTTGGTCCAGTGCCTCGTCTATCTGTTCTAATAATCGTTTACTACTTTGTTCCCGGTGGATAATGTTCAAAAACATATCAAGATAAATTTCGTTCAACAATTTTTCTGCAGAACTTTCTTTTCCTGGCTGACCCATCGCTCTTAAAAAATCTGCATATGAATATTGTTTGTCCATTTCCATCACCCCGATGCCTTTTTTTCATTATATAAAAGCTTGGCGTTAGTTGCAACTATTTTCGGAAAATTGCGATTTTAAAATAAAGAGTAAACATTTCAAAAACTCGATATATTTACTTGCTTTTTTTCCATATTTAACTACAATTAAGTTATAACTTACTAAGGAGTGAATGTATATGTTCAATAAAAAAGAAGAAAAGTCTTTCCTAGTTTCATTTGACACCGCTGTACTTCAACCAATTGTAATTAATAACAAAGTTTTTACTAAAGCGATCAGTTATTCGGGCGAAACTAAGGTTATAGGCAAAAAGCCTTATGACATTGTCCGTCATTCTTGTTCCTATTACGGTTCTTCTTTTCAACACTCAACTAAATTATCAAAAGAAGCGATTGGAAATTATTTGAAGCTTCCTATTCTTATTGCACATGACTTTGGGAGTCCGTGTATTTTAATCCCTATCCTTTCTCCAAAATCTGATTTAAACACATGGTTTTCTCTTGGAGCCATCGAATCCTTCTATCCCTCCGAAGGTGGCTGTACGATTGTTTTAGCGAATGAACAAAAGATACAAGTACCTTCTTCTCCAACTACAATTAGCCGACAAGTTGGATTTGCCAACATTCTAAATATGCATTTCTTAAAAAGAATGAGTCATCTAGTAAATAATAGTCTAATCACTTCTCGTAATCCGCTGTTTCAAAAAGATTTATTTGGTTAACGCGCATTTTCCACAATCCCCAAATAAATAGTGAGTAGTTCTTCCACTCGGTTGCGGAGTCGGACATTTAAATAACGACGATGTTCTTCATAGCCTCCATGAAAAAATACATATTCCGTGAACATATCATCTCCCTCTCCGCGAAGAACTTTCATACTATGTCTTTTCATATAAATATGGGTTTGTTTCAATTCGATTTGAACTTGTTTTACGGCTCCTTCTACCATAGCTACATACGGACGCTTTAACTTAAAGGGACCTTGTTCAAAAATCATTCGATCCTTCTCCAGAATAGTTAATACCATTGGTAGATAGATCATGTTTTCTAAATAAGGGATGGCCTCTTCCGGTATTAATGGCATATCGACTCTCCTTTTCAAGAACACTTGTTCTTATTTCATTGTACTACTTTTAGAAAGAAATGCAACATTTAAGAAGCAATACTTTTTAGGGATAATGCGACGTGGTGACCGCTAACCTTCGCGCTTGCCGCAGTCACGAGCCCACTCGTGCTGCGCCCGAGTGGGGCTCATGACTGCGGCTCATGCGGCTTAGGCAGCGCTACGGCAATCATATCCTTTCTATTTATTCGGAGAAAATTGTCCAATAAAAAAATGCGCAACGTTTATAAATAATGCGGCAAATTCCTGGTCGTCTCACTCCAAGTAAAGAGTTATTTTAAGAATTGGTTGCTCTCACTGGCGATTTGGTTGCTCTCATGTTGGTTTGATTGCTTTCGGAAAAGAATTAATTGCTTTCAGGGACCGGTCTGTTGCCCATAGCCATTTTCTGGATGTGCGAATTGAATAAAATGGATAATAACCTGTTTTTTGGTAGTCTGATGCTGATTAGGTAAGCAATTTTTCATTGATTTTCGTGAAAGGATGGCGACTCCTGCCGAGGCCAACAGGATGTTGGTCACGAAGGCGTTGCCACACGATGTGACGGTCTTAGCCTTCGTTCCTCTGTGGACAGATGCCACTTCACATCCTACGAAGGCTCATCGCTCACCCGGCGGAAAGCGTCCATCCTGTAACGAAAATCATAACGGGGACTTTAAGACCCATTATCCCTAGAATGCCAATTAACTCGAAATTTTATAAGTACAACAAAAAACTACCATTCAAAAAGACATGGTAGTTAGTTTATTATTTCAGTTGCAAAGCGTCGAGCTTCTAGATAAAGAGCGTTTAATGTGGAATGGTCAACACCAAGACTTGCGGCTCCGACAATCATATCATCCCAGCGGACCTCATCACATGCAATGGCAAGCTCTAGAAAAGGAGACATCTCCGTTTTAATGCCAGAAAGTGTTTCTGCAACTTCATCTGAAAGTGGTAAATCTTGCAGCAATTGTATCATCGGCCGATGAAGTAATGTGTCGATTAGAGAAAACATACCAACTAGGAAAAATTCAGATGCATTTTGCAAAAATTTACGTTTTGCAAGTAACTCACAAAGTTTTGCTCGAAATAGCGATGCTTCGATAAGGGCCATTCCATCACCTGTATGATTCTTTTTAGATTCCCGCAGTAATAAGACATGCAACCAATGACTCAATTCATCTAACCCAAGCATGAGCACTCCTTGCTTAATCGAGCGAACTTTAGATTTTGTCCGGACTGCTGGAGAGTTGATCATCTTTAGAACTTTAAAAGAAAGAGAAACATCCCGCTCAATTTCATCCGAAATATCTTCTATGGAAACGGTATTATTTCGCAACAAGTTGATAATTCGAAAATATTGCGCCAAATTTGTTGGTATTTCTGATCCTTTTATTACCTCAGGCTTTGCAAAGAAGTAACCTTGAAAGAGTTCGTAACCAGCTTCTTTTGCTTCATAAAATTGTTCCCTTGTCTCCACTTTTTCTGCCAACAGTACAATATTTGGGTAATTGCTTTTAACGATTCGTTCAATTGCTTGTCGCTCTGATAACGTACTCAATAGAAAATCTACTTTAACAAAATCCACAATTGAAAATAATTCATCATATAAAGCGACATTTTCTTGCAAAACAAAATCATCTAAGGCAATCAAAAAACCAAGAGACTTAATCTCTCGAAGCTTTTGAAGTAAAGCAATTGTAATCGGAATATCCTCTAAAATTTCGACGACAATACGATCCGCCGGAAACTTCGCAAAGACCTCTTTTACTAATAGATTTTCCGTAAAATTAATAAAACATAGCTTATCCCCTGCTAGTTCATTAATACCTATCGTTAAAAATGAATGAGCTATCACGTCCAATGTAGCCTCATCCCCTGCTATTGTAGGAAAAGAATTGTCCTGCCCATTTCTATATAATAATTCATAGGCAAATATATGTTCATCTTTAGCAAAAATGGGCTGTCTTGCAACAAATATGTCCAAGTGAATACCTCTAATCCTTAAAATTTCAATAATACAATTGTAACAAAATTGAAAATGAAAATCGATCTAATTTAATCCTTCCTAGGAAAGATGACAGACTATTATTAAAATGATATGTTTTGTATGGGGAAATAATTATTAGGGGGAGAAAAAATGGACTCAATTCGTTATGAACAACATGGTAATATAGCATACGTTACACTAAATAGACCGGATGCGCTAAATGCATTTAACTATGATATGTTACGGGAGCTTGGGGATATCGCAGAATCCATCCGAATTAATCCAGATATCCGCGTCGTCATTTTCACAGGAGCTGGTGAAAAATCATTTAGTGTTGGAGCAGACTTAAAAGAACGAAAAACACTGACCGATCAACAAGTGAAGCGGAATATTTATAAAATTGGCGAGGTATTTTCAGCTATTGAAAACTTACCACAACCAACCATTGCTATGCTAAATGGCTACGCGTTTGGGGGTGGAACGGAACTTGCACTTGCATGTGACTTCCGAATTGCGGCGGATGACATCCAGCTAGGATTAACCGAAACGAGTTTAGCAATTATCCCAGGTGCTGGTGGAACACAACGACTACCAAGACTAATTGGGGAAGCAAAAGCAATGGAGTTAATCTTGACCGCTAAAAGACTTAAAGCAGATGAAGCATTGGCATATGGCTTAGTAACTAAGATCACCTCTCGTGAAACATTGATATCGGAAACAGAGAACTTTGCAACACTGATGCTTGCTAATGGACCGATTGCCTTACAACAAGCTAAGTTCGCCATCAAACACGGCATGAATGCAGATTTACAAACCGGGTTACATATTGAAAGAAAAGCGTATGAGATCACTATTCCAACAGAAGATCGAGTGGAAGCATTGAATGCATTTAGCGAAAAAAGAAAACCAGTATTTAAAGGGAAATAAACTAGTGAAGGAGCTACCGATTAGTTAATTGGTAGCCTTTTTCATCTCAGCATATTGTTTATGTGGTACTCAGACCTTTGTAGCAATTAACGTATATAACCCTGGGATCTTACTCTCTATTCCTTGAGGTAAATCCGCTGGAAACGCCCATCTAACATCTGCTTCTTCCTCCAGATAATTAATGCGGAATCCTGCATTTGAAATGGCCGTAACAATTTCTCCTAAAGTCCATCTTCGAATAGTTACTTTCTTCAAATTAGCCCGCTCTTCTTCTGAAAGCAAAAAACTATAAGCAACCTCTTCTTCTATAACTTCTTCACTAAAATAATCTCCATTCGCAATCATTTCACCTTCTTCAACGTTCACTAACTTCGAAACAAAAGGATGATAATCTCTTAGAATGAATTGTCCTCCAGGCTTTAGTGAATCATAAACCACTTTAAATAAAGGAAGTAAATCCACAAAATAATGTAATACCCCTAATTCTAAAAGGGTAACATCGAAATTGGTTAGCACGTCATCATCCGGAACTTCTAATATATCTGAAACTATGTATTTAATAGTCACTTTTGCTTCGTCAGCCAATTCCATCGCATATTTCTTATTATCTTGCGAAATGTCTACGACCGTAACTTCTGCTCCTAATAAAGCAAAAGATACCGCTTTATTTCCTTTTGATCCTAAAAGATTAGCAATTTTTTTTCCTTTTATCTCACCTATGAACTTTAAATAGTGAGCTACAGCATTCGTAGGATTTGCTATTAACTTTTGAGCATATTCTGTTGGCGTACCGTGACGATTTGTCCAAGCTTGATAGGCAGATTGATTCCACCCTATTTGGTTTGTACGGCTAACTATTTCTTGTTTCATAGCGCTACCTCCAAAAAGAAGTTTATTTTATTCCAATGACATTGCTAAAATTCGCATCTATATCATCTGTACTAGTCATATATACGCACAAAAACAAGAACGTATGTGTGGTATAATAAAAGAATAATAAAATAGGGTTTCATGGGTGGTCAGCATTTCATTCCGAAATACTTTCTATGTACATTTTTCATGGGAAGAGGAAGGAGATGTTGCTATGTATATTTTCGAAGCGCTTGTAGTAATGATTAGTTTTTCTACATTAATCGTATCTATCATTGCGCTGTCATATACTTTTTCACAAAAAAAGTAAACCACCCAAAACCTAGTCAGTGACGGGATGGTTTACCATGCTTAACTGCTGATCGCCTTTGAAGCGATGCTATTTTATTACTAGGCTGTTCGGTGGTGAGACACCGTCCAGGCTTTTTTAATGTATGTCATAATGACCTAATTATACCAATAGAACACTATGATTTCAACTTTACCATTTCCAGCAACGTAAAATCTTCTTAATCGACCAATTTTCTGAGTGTCCGTATATAGATCTATCAAAAGCACTCTTTTGTACTAAAGGCACTAAATCAATAACTAACAAGTTCTCTACTGATTTTACTTCCACTTCAATCAAATCGAAAAATAATAAAAGTAAGTAGACTCTTTTATAAATCCAATTTTCTCGTACAGTTTTTGTGCATTCACATTATCTGCAGCCGTCTCCAGTAAAATACCTTTTGAACCCGCTTCCTCAGCAAATGCAATTGCCCTTCTTATTAACTTTTCTGCTATTCCTTTTCTTCGTGCCGCTTCTTTCACGTATAAATCATTTAGCACCCAAGACCTTTGCATACTTACAGATGAAAAGGATGGAAATAATTGCGTAAAGCCAACAGCTTTTCCTTCATCGAAGGCCATGAAGATAACGGATTCGTTTTTTATAAATAATTCTTCTAAAAACTCTCTTGCACCTTTAAGATTCGATGGTTGTTTATAAAATTGTCTGTATAAGTCAAAAAGTTCCACTAGGGAATCAAGATCATTAATCGTTGCTTGATAAATATTCATGTATAATAAACTCCTTGTTTCCATTATATTTTGTCCTATGACAAGCACTCCATAACTGTATCTCCAAATGCGCGAATGTCCGATAAATAGTCGAATCCATCTGGGGAGCCAAAACTATTAAACATTCTAACTGCTACAATATCATGCTTAGGAATGACTAATACGGCGACACTTGTATAACCTAAAATTTGATAAGAGCCTTTCGGTACTAGTTCTCCAATCTCTGTTTTTTTGGCAGGCAAATCTTTTACAAACCATAAAAAACCATTTTGTGGGAAATCAGCGTCTATCGTATTTGGACTTTGAAGAGATGTTGCTAACCTTATTATTTCACTATTTACAACTTGTTCTCCACTTATAAAACCTTGTTTAAGATGAAGCTGACCCCATTTCGCTAGCTCTCTCGCTGAGACATACATATTCATTTCATCCCCATCTGTACTTTCATGAGTTTTCCAAATAGGATTATCCGTATCTCTTATTACTTCCGCAAGCTTGTCATTTTGTTGCGCATACCAACCTGTTCCTGTGAACCCAAGAGGTTGAAATACATGTTCAGTTAAAATCTGACTTACTGTTTTACCTGTTGTTGCTTTAACAATTTGCGTGAGCAATGAAATATTGATTCCGCGATAGGCCCAGCTCTGTCCAGCAGCAAACTCGCGACAAATCACTCCATCCACTTCCCTTAAACCATGAGTATGTGTGAGTAAATGTCTAATAGTCGTCCCATTTAAAAGATTTGAGTCAAGTGTTTGTAAATATTTAGTCACCTTATCATCAATCGAAGTTATGTATCCATTATGAACAGCAAAAGCAAGGGCAAATCCAATATAACTTTTTCGCACCGAAGCTACATGAAATTGGGTGTCTGCTTGTACGGGTTTTGCATCTGGTTTCTTTGAATGGTTCCCCCAATACTTTTCTGCTACTACCTCATTGTTATGTATAATAACCATAGCTGAACCGGAAGCGTCTACCGAATTGTACGTATTATTTACATGTGTTTTAACGGCGTGGAACCGATCCTTCGATATTTTACTAATAAACATTTTGGTTCCTCTTTTCAACAGAAATATTTTATTCAACCGTATCTAGTAGCAATACATCCACATTTTCTGAATCTTTCCAACTAGAGTATATTTCCAAATGCCATCTATCTTTCAACCTTTTTAATCCCCTTTCTTCAATCCACTTATGTAAACTATCATACGAATTACTGATCATATTATTCGATCCTGCATGCTTAATAGCCGCATACTTTTGGGGAGGAACAGTTAAAACAACCATACCTTCTGGAATATTTTCATATTTTTTTACTTCTACACAAATCCAGTAACCATCTTCTTCCTCAGTGGAATTATCAACTACAAATGCTCCGATTTGAAGAGAAGGATTGATTACCTCTTGAATTTCTAGAATACGTTTTTGTAATTCCATAGATGCTTTAGGTATTTCATTTACATATTGATCTCCTGAGCATAGCACTCGAAGTCCAACTAGCTTTATTTCCCCTAGTTCTTTGATTTTCTGTTGAGAGAAGTATTCCGACATGGTGAGGCCTCCTTCGCAAAACCACTTTATCTTTTTACGTCTACATTCAATTCTTCACTACTACTCAAAACTCCTTCATCTTATGATAAGCTTAATCAGAGGTGATTCTAATGAAGCGAAAACCAATATATGTGGAAATAGCTATTGATGCAGAAATGGATAAATTATGGGATGCTACACAGACTCCGGAGCAACATGAACAATGGGATCTCCGCTTTTCTTCTATTACCTATTTACCAAAACAAGAAAATGAGCCCCAGAATTTTGAATATAAAACGAATATTGGATTTGGACTGAATATTGCGGGATGGGGAAAAAGTGTTGGTACTTTCCATTCAAAAGATGATTCGCGAACATCTTCCTTGCACTTTGGGACAGATCAAGCAATCTCCATTATCCGTGAGGGAAAGGGCTACTGGAAGTATAAGCCTGAACAAAATTCAACTAAGTTTTTTACACAATACGACTATGAAACTAACTTTGGTACAATAGGTAGATTTTTTGACCATCTTATTTTCCGCCCTCTTATCGGATGGGCGACCGCACTAAGCTTTGATGTATTAAAGAGATGGCTAGAAAAAGGGGAATCACCATTTACACAGTACCGCCGATTTTTCAGTCATTGGATAATTACTTTATTGTTCTTCTTTGTTTGGGTATATCAAGGTTTAGTACCAAAACTGATAATGATGCACCCTGCCGAGGTCAGCATGACGAGTAGCTTGTTGTCCATTAATGGTAGCGAGGCATATAGCCTTGTTACGACAATTGGGATGGCGGAAATAATCTTTGGTCTTATTTGGTTACTTTATCATCATAAAAAAAGATTACTAAAAATACAGTTAATCCTTTTTCCACTACTCACTTTATCAGCCATCATTGTTGAGCCTGCTAGTTTAAGTCATCCATTTAATCCTTTAACGTTTAACGTCACTTTATTCGTTCTTTCCATTATTGGGGTTTTCATGAGCGATGATATACCGACTGCTAAAAGCTGCAAACGAATGAAAGAAGGAGTCAGATGAATGTCTATATATAAAGAAATATTAGGAGAGCAATTTGAAAAACTTCAACCCATGCTCCAAAAAAGATATGCACTGCCTGAAGGAAAAGCTTTTAAAGCGACAGGCATGATGAAAAAAATAAGCGGAGGACCTAAATGGCTGCTCCCCCTTTTTTTACTCGGAACTCGCTGGAAGTTTTTATTTCCAGAGCAAGGTACCAATATTCCTTTTAAGATTGTTAATACAACCAGAACTGGTCCAAATGGCGAGCAACAAGTCCACTGGGAAAGAACTTTTCAGTTTCCTAACAAGAAAAGATATTTTAATGCATTGATGAGCCTGGATTCGAATAAAGGCATCGTAAAAGATTATTTAGGAGAGCCGAGTTTATTTTACTCCGAACTAATTTTCATCGTTTCAACAGAAGGGCATATACAAATTGAATCCGGAAAGCAACGGTTCGTTATGGGACCAATTGAAATTCCCTTAGCTAGAGTTTTTCAAGGTTGCGTCCAGGTGAAGGAGTATTATATAGAAGAAAGAGATGTTTTTTCTATACATGTCGTCATCACGAATCCATTAATCGGTACTTTATTTGAATATGAAGGGGAATTTCGAGCCGATGACTTTTAAGCGAATTGCATTGTTACATATTATTTTATTTGTAGTGGCCGTGATTTTTAGTGTTGGGCCGTGGTATTTTTTAATGTTAACGGTCGCCCAGCTTTTATTTGTGCCAGTCACTTTACAATTGATCTTGAAAAAAGAAAAGCGATTGTATTATTATTTTGCCATACCCGCCTTTTTATCGGTATTTTTTTTACAAATAACAACGGATACTAAATTGGATTTATTATTTGCAGGCATCTATCTGCTTTTCACATTTGTAGTTGCTTTATATGGGATTGGACGTTTTATCCGAAGAGGCTTTGCGCACTTGGAGGAATTTGCGATTGATGCAGGGATGATGTATTTATTCATTGGTGGCATGTGGTTCTTTGCATATATAGCAGAAATTGATACTGGATTTTCCCCTTTGCTCACATGGCTAACAGGAATTCATTTTCATTACTCTTCCTTTTTATTGCCCGTTTTTATTGGTTTTCTCGGTCGTTTATATAAGACAACTAACTATAAAATCGTTTGCTCCATACTATTAATTTCACCGATTGTTGTAGCACTAGGCATTACATTTGCACCTTGGCTAGAGGTTGTTTCGGTACTTCTTTATATTATCGGGATTTACGGTTTGATTGTATTAACTTTGAAAGCGACTTTTACAAGTGCATTCCAAAAGGTGGGCGTGCTTGTATCATTCGGTTCGTTAGGTGTTACGATTATTTTTTCCCTGTTGTATGCGGCGAGAGTTTCCACTGTAAACATCGATTTTATGTTGCGTTTCCATGGTTTGCTTAACTGTGTTTTATTTGCCTTATGCGGGATGATCAGTTGGGCTATGTTAATACCGCGTTCTAGGGAACAAGGCTGGCGCTTTCCCATCAGTAGTATAAAAGGAACATACAAAATTGGCGAACAGATTTTAGCTAAGCATATGGGAATACAACAATACAAAAGGCTTGTTGACGATATGAATATATACGTGGAAAAAGAAAATCTTTCTTCTACCATTATCGATTTTTATGAAAATACAACCGATTATAGACTGTTTTCTGAAGTCCACTGGCATAGTTGGTTTAAGCCTTTTGCAGCTATTTACCGACTCGTAAGCAACACAATCCAACAACTCAATCTTCCATTTTCCAATAAACGAATGGAAATGGTTGGTGATATAGTTGCAGTAGAAGACGGTCGCACAAAAACAAGAGCATGGGTGCGAAAAATAGAGAAAGATGTAATTTTCGTTGCCCTCTATTCATTACATCAAACGAACGATAAGACATATATGAATATTGCCTTGCCCCTGCCCTGTTCTTCGATGATTGGAATATTAGAATTGCACCAACAAGGAGAAAAACTTCTGTTGACGAGTAAAGGAGCTAATGAATCGGATGCAGGGATTTACTTAGCAGCTCATAAATACATATTCAAACTACCACTACAGGAGCAGTTTTTAATAGAAGAAATAAAAGAAGGTCAGCTTCGCGCCAAACATGAAATGCGAATATTTTCTTTGCCTTTTTTAACGATTGACTATGTCATAAATTTAAAAGAAACTCTGTAAATATCCGATAGAAAGGAGTCCAATCATTTTAGGACTCCTTTTACTTATTATTCGATTTTCCTACATACATAAATCATTTCATAGCTATCGTTACTAATGGGTGTTTCGTTCCAATCTTTATACACATGCAAAATTTCAAAGCCGTTTTCCGATAATAGCCTTCCCATTTCTTGCGGGTATGTGTATCGCAAACTAATATTCGTTCTTTTTTCTTCTACTACTCTTCCATCCACATCTTTAAACTTCCTTACAGTAGTATAATGTTGGATTTGGCTTAATGCGTCGTAATCACTAATTGTAAAAACATCTACCTCTTTCTTACAAGTTGGATCATTATAAGTTTTCCAATATTCCTCAGTACTAGGTTGCAATAATTCTTCCGCATTGGGAAATCTTGTTCCGAAAATAAACACTCCATCTTCTTCTAAATGCCTATGGATTGAAGTCAGAAGCAAATTCTGTGATTCATTGGTATGGAAATGTTGAATCGAGTTTCCGACCATATAGATTAGTGAACTTTTACAATTTAAATTTAATCGCGTGCAGTCTTGCTCTAGCCATTCAATTTGCAGATCAAGTTCTTGCGTCTTTCTCTTTGCTTGTTCTAGCATTCCGGCATGTAAATCCACGCCAATTAATCGGAAACCCTTACTTGCCAAAGGAATTGTAATTCTTCCTGTACCACAAGCTAAGTCAATAATCGGACCGTCCTTTTTTGAAGCCCACTCTACTAAAAGTGGTAGTTCGCCGATGTATGCATTATTTTCGATATCATATGAAACTGGATCATCATATTCTTCTAGATTGTCTGTAAACATGATACTCTCCCTATCTAAAATGCTTTTTGGTTATTGTTGAAACAGCCATTGTCTCACTTTTTCTTCAAACCCTTCATCTTTCCATGCTGTTATAGCTTCCAGTTCACCAAGTTCTTTCACTTGGGACTGAAAAAACATATCCCCTATAAAATAGGCTAATCTATTGTAACCAAACTTTTTCCCGCCATTGATGGAAAACCATTCGTGAAATAGTTCTTGTCGTGTTAAGACTTCGAAGTCATTGGCAAAAGCCTTTTTTATAGCTACCGCATTCTCTTCTGCGAAAGATAACCATTCGTATCCATCATCATTATAAGAAAAGTAGATAGAAGGGTGTACATTTGGAACTGTTTGTCGTGAGAAGTGTGTCGCTACTCCTTCTCGGTAAAGTCCAATGAGTAAACTTGTCCAATGGACGGTTGGCCAGTCCATCCCCGCCTGATTAGAAATAATATTTTGTGCTGCGTGACCAAATTCGTGCGCAACAATTACACGTAAATGATCAATCTCTGGTGACAACTTTTCCAAAGCAAACGTAATGTCTGGGATAATTTGGTGATTAGTATAAGCATTCGAGCCAAACCCACCAACAATTAAATTTATATCGACTGAAAAAGTAATCCCGTACAATTTTTCATATTCCCCTGCTACTTCCTCAATAACTGGTACTATTTTTTCATATACTTGTTTAATCACAGCAAAGTATTGAGGGTATTTTCTAATTGATTCAGTATGTCTTTCCTCTGTATCTTTACAATGCAAAGGAAAATAATGTGCGAAAATAGTTGGATATTCCGCATAGTAATTTCTTAAAAAGTTTATAGATGGTTCATAATTATGAAGAAAACGTGGAACGGTATCTATAATTTTCAATGTCTCAACCTCCTTTAAGCTAGAATCGGACTTTTCCGATGCTTTGTAGCTTGTTCAAAAGCATAAGCAAATTTGATTAATATCCCTTCACTAAAAGCAGTACTTGCAAAAGTTACACCAAATGGTTTTCCGCTTTTCATATATCCTGCCGGAATCGCGATAGACGGGTACCCTGCTTTTGCAGAGATGGTTGAGCCGATATAGGATGGAAAAAGAATGGCATCCAAATTATACTTTTTTAAAGCATAGTCAATTCCCTGTTCTTGTGAATAATATAAATCTTCTAGCTTTGCTTTCAAGTATTCCGGATTTCTTAAAGTATTGGGAAACTGTTCTCTTATCTCCAACTTATCTTGACCGTATTTTAATGCTTTGTCTCCCAATCTTTTATTAAACTGAATTAATTCACTAATAGAATGAACAGGTTGTTGTGGCGATAATTTAGAAAGATAATTATCTAAGCTATGCTTCAATTCATATAACGAGACTCCCCAACTCCACTCTCTATGGAAAGATGGGATATCTATATCTTTCATAACCGTTGCTCCTTTGTCGCTAAGTATTTGAAGAGCATTTTTAAATAAAACTTCATCATACTCATCTGATTCAGTTGAAATAGCATGGAATACACCAATTCTTGCACCATTTAAACCATTTGCATCTAAATAAATGGAATAATCTTGCTCATCCCTTCCTTCACTTTTAAAAGTAGCAGGATCGAGTTCGTCTACACCAGTTAACGTTCCTAATAAAATTGCAGCATCTGTGACGTTCCTTGCAAAGGGTCCTGCTGTATCTTGAGAATACGTAAAAGGGATTATACCAGTACGACTTACCAAGCCAACAGTAGGTTTAATACCAACTACTGAATTTTGAATAGCTGGACTTAAAATGGAGGCGTCTGTCTCCGTACCGATAGATAGAACTGTAAAATTTGCAGCAACCGCTACTGCAGATCCTGAACTTGATCCCCCAACAAAAAGATTCTCATCGCCATAAGGATTTTTTACTTGTCCCCCTCTTGCGCTATATCCCGCCCACATTTCCGAAGACATCGCATTAGCTAACTCTGTCATATTCGTCTTTCCTAGAATCACAGCCCCTGCTTTTCGTAGCTTCTCTACAAGAAATGCATCTTTATCACTGATATGACTTGCTAACGCCATTGTTCCTGCACTTGTGTGCATAGAATCCTTTGTTTCAATATTATCTTTCAGTAAAACAGGTATACCATGTAAAGGTCCTCTTGCTCCTTTTAATGTTCTTTCGTAATCCAATGCTTCCGCGATAAAAATAGCATCTGGATTTATTTCTAAAATGGAATTTATTTTTGGTCCGTCTTGGTCATACTTTGCAATTCTATGTAGATAGTACATGACCAATTCTTTTGAGGTTATCTCTCCTTTTTCCAAACCGGATTGTATTGCTTGAATGGTTAATTCGTCTTTGAAAAATGCATTAAACTTGATTTCCATTTAATTCTCCTTTAATTATAAAATCTACAGCTTTCTTTAATTGTTGTGAAAAATTATCTGGGAAGAAATACTCTAATCCTTCTGTCACAAAAAGACTGCACTCGATTCCATTTTGCTTAAAAATCTTTACAAGCACCAATATATTCTTAATACAACAACCTCCACATTATTAGAAACATCCTCGAGCCCCTTTCATCAATCCCTTATGTAATCTTCGTGATGAGATGAGGTATCTCCTTTTTCTTTTCTATTCCAGTTTTCCACTTAGAAATTAGGGACTCTTAATAAAAAAACTGACGACCCTATAAAAGGCCGCCAGTTTTTTTGTTCATGAATACTGAAATTATTTCTTTTTCTCAGGCTTTTTCTCTGTCTTTTTCTTATCAGAGTAGTCCTTAATATCAGTAAAGTCCGTTTCCTCACCAAATTCCGTTCCATAATTCACATTTCTAAAGCCTCTAGGATCTCTATCCACTTCGACATCTCTTGCCGGTTCAAATAAAAGTGGTAAGCAGATAAGTCCGCTCAATCCAACAAGCGCATAGATGAATCTTGAAATACCTGTCGCTTCTCCTCCAAATATAGACGATACTAGGTCATATCTAAAAAATCCAATTAACCCCCAGTTAATTGCACCAATTATGACGAGTACTAAAGCAATTCGATGTATTGTTCTCATTGTAAGTAACACCTCCTTCAACTTCATTGAAACGCTTCCTTATCTTTCGCAAAAAACAAACTTTCATACATACAAGCATGCCCACTGTAAAAACTGGAGTATGTCGCAATATTGGCATATAATTTCTATAAAGAAACATGCTATAGGAAAGGAGCAAAATAAATGCAATATCGTATTGTTGAAAGAGAAGCTTTTCAAGTAATTGGAGTAAATCGGGAATTTCCGTATGAAGTAGAAGGTGGCGGTATACAAGCTTTTCAAAACTTTTGGAATGCTATCCACGAAAACGGGGTCTTTGATCAATTAGAACAGTTAAGAAATGGAGAAACAAAAGGACTTTTAGGTATTTGGGCAGAAGTGAATAAAGAAGAAAATAAAATGGACTATTATGTTGCCGCAGAAAATAGTGGAAATGTGCCAGAAGAATTAAAAAGTTTAGACTTTCCAGCATCTAAATGGGTCGTTTTTGAAGTAAAAGGTCACTTTCCATCGGCTATTGCAACTACATGGGAACGAATTTATTCGGAATGGTTTCCTTCTACTGGATATATACCGACTGAAATACAACCGTTTGAAGTATACATAGAAGCGGATCCGAAAAATCCAAATGCCTATAATGAAATTTGGGTGGCAATTAAATAAAATTGCATTCTCTTATTAATAACTTTTCCTAGAGTGAGCCGAATATGCTCTAGGATGTTGCACAAAATAGGGATAATGGGTCTTAGTGCGTTGACTAGTAACCACTATGATTTTCGCTGCAGTCGTACGCTTTCCGCCGGGTGAGCGATGAGCCATTCCCGCCGCTTGCGCGTACGTTGGAATGGCTCATTTGCCCACTCATCCGGCAGGAGTCGACGCCTGTAGCGAAAATCAATAGAAAATGGCTTGCTTACTCAATATCAACTTGCTAAAAACAAATATTTATACAGTTTATGGAACTTTATTAACCAGTTAATGGATTAGGGCAACAGATCGTTCATTGAAAGCAACCAATTCCATTCCAAAAGCAATCAAATCAGCACGAGAGCAACCACATTGCCAATGAAAGCAACCAATTCTTAAAATAGCTCTTTACTTGGATTGGGACAACGGTGACTAAGACGCATTATTCCTAAAAAGCGTCTCTACAATTAATGGTAGAAACGCTTTAATGTCCAACAGCCTATACAACTGATTTCATTTTATCCTTTTTCAAAAAACTAAATTTCGTTTCAGATAAAATAATCGCAAAAAGTATTAAAACAGCACCGACAATCATCTTAAAAGTCATCACTTCACTTAAAATGATAACCGAGAACGCCATGCCCCAAAAAGATTCTGTCGAAAGTATAATGGCCGCTTTTGTTTCGGTTATGTACTTTTGTGCAACGGTTTGCATTAAATAAGCAATGGTTGTAGAAAAAACACCTAGATAAAGAAGGTTCAACACCCCTTCTGTTTCCATAGAAAATGCACTTTCTCCTCTGAAAGCAACAACAATCCAACCGATAACTGCGGCAACGACCATTTGAATAATGGTTATAACAACTGGATCTTCCTCTTTAACAAATTTTGCTGTATAAAATATATGAAATGCAAATCCAACTGCACAGCAAAGAGTCAGCAAATCTCCAACATTGACCTCCGAAGATAGTTTAAGCGATAACACCGCCACACCAATTACAGCTATAAACGCTCCACCCAACTCAAACATATCCATTTTTCGTTTATATAGTAAAAACCCTATAAAAGGAACGATGACCACATTAACTGCCGTTAAAAATGCATTTTTAGAAGGTGTTGTGTATTGCAACCCTACTGTTTGAAGAGCGAAGGCTAAATATAAAAAAATCCCTAAAACGGCTCCCCTAATAAGCGTACTTTTCTTCATTTTCGTCAACTTTTTATAAAATACAATACATAAAATAAGAGCACCAATTAAAAATCTTCCTGCCAAAATTTGATAGGGCGTATAATATTCGAGTGAAACGGCACTTGCAACGAACCCGCTTCCCCATATAATTGCCGTTACTACTAGCAATATTTCACCGATATATTTTTGCACATAGACCACCAACCTTTATTCAATATTCCTAGTATAGCGCAAAAAAGCGGCTAACTTCTACAAAATTTCTTTCATAGAAGCAGACGCTTTTAATTTATTTGCTGGTGCCAGTGCATTTTTCTGCTGTCTTCGCAGGAAAATATTGTTTGCAATTAATGAAAAAATTATAAAGGTAATCCCAATTAATTCTACATAATTTACTTGAGTTCCTTGAACAAGTGAAATTACTAATGTTGTTACTGGAACAAAGTTAATAAATAACAAGCCATTTAATGGGGTTAAAATACTAACACCAACATTCCAGCCGATAAGTGCAATAAGCCCTGGAAAAACAATCATGAACAATAAATGCGGACTGACAATCGTAATAGTTTCCATGCTTGGCACACTTACATAACCAGAAAGAGTAAGTATCCAAACAATTACACCTGCTGAAATCGTTCCAAGTAAACAGCTTAATGTAGAATATCGTAACGCAGACCAACCACGAAACTGACTTCCCCCCATTGTGTATACAACCCATCCAATAACTGCGATCAAAATAAGGATGGAAGGAACAATATTATCAGTAGCAGATAGAAAAGCACCAATATTTCCTTTTGTAATAACAAGCGCTGCACCAATAAATGCAATTAACACACATACTAATGTGAACGTATAAGGTCTTCGTCTATAAAGCATCCATACAATCACAATGGATATCATCGGCATTAAAGATTCCATAATCGATGCCACCATAACCCCTGGCTCTCCTAGTAAATCCTCTCCCCAGAAAATAAGTAAATTATAAACGGTGAAAGCCATGGTGCCGAAAAACCATAAAGACAATCCCATTCCTTCTAATCGAAATGCTTGTTTACCTTCTTTCCATAATAAAAGTATTACTAAAATAACCGTTACAGCTCCATAACGAAAAATAGTAAAATAAAATGGATCTATATATTGAAAAGCATCATGCGCGACAGGAAACATTGCCCCCCACGAAACACTTGCAACTAGACATAATATAGCACCTAATAGAACATTATTTTTCACAACACATCTAACTCCTTCATATACTTGCTTATCTATTAAACGACACCACTAGCCATCATGTAAAATGAATAATATTGATACTTGTCATCATTTTTAGTGATATCATAATACATAGAATTAAAGTAATTAAAGGAGATAGTAAAATGGAGTTTAAAGACTTAGAAATCTTTCAAATGGTTGCAGAAAAAGGAACTATTACAGAAGCAGCAAAAGCATTAAGTTATGTACAATCAAATATTACGTCCAGAATCCATAAACTTGAAAAAGAGCTTAATACAGCACTATTTAATCGACATAATCGTGGCATGAGTTTGACACCAGAAGGAAAAAAACTATTAGTCTATTGCGAGAAAATATTAACGCTAACGAATGAAATGAAAAAAGTAGTACAAAGCGGCGAGGATCCTTCTGGAAAGTTAGAAATAGGATCAGTGGAAACAGTTATTCACTTGCCAACCATATTATCTGCTTACACAAAGAAATATAAAAATGTGGATCTTTCTTTATTAACTGGCGTTACAGACCAATTACAACAAGATGTGTTGAACCATCGTTTAGACGGGGCTTTTGTTACAGAATCAGATAGGCACCCTGATCTTGTATCTCATGATGTCTTTCAAGAAGAGCTTGTCTTAATTTCAGACAATAGCACCACTTCGTTAGAACAATTAAGCCATATGCCCTTCCTTTGTTTTAGCAAAGGCTGTGGGTATCGTGCGAGACTAGAAGCATGGTACAAAGATCAAAACATCACTCCTCAAAAAGTGATGGAGTTTGGGACATTAGAAACGATATTAAGTAGTGTTGTAATAGGTCTTGGCATTACATTCGTTCCTAGATCTGCTGTTTCCCATTTAGAAAACAGAGGGCTTATCCAATGTCATCTTCTTCCCGAAAAATATAGTAAAATCAAAACCGTGTTCATTAGACGTTCTAATGCTTATCTAACGTCTACAATCGAAAAATTTATTGAAACGATTGAACATACCCAAGAAATTTAAGCTTCCCTGTGTAAGACACAACTCTAAAACAATTCTGAATTGTATCTTACACAGAAAAAAAAAGCGTCTTTTTCTACAGTCAAATTGTAGAAGAAGACGCTTTCCACTTATGAAATAATCATATTGAGGATCAGAACTCCAGCAAGTCCTACTAACGAAAGAATCGTTACCATGACAGACCAAGTTTTAATGGTTTTCCCGATAGAAAGGTTGAAGTATTCTTTATAAATCCAGAATCCTGCATCATTCACATGGGAGAATGTAATACTACCTGCACCAGCGGCTAACACCATTAGCTCTGGGCTTATACCTGTAATTCCAACAAGCGGTGCTGCAATACCAGCAGCCGTCATACCAGCTACCGTAGCAGATCCAACAGCTACACGTAAAATAGCAGCGATTAACCAAGTTAGAAGTAACGGAGAAAGGGTTGAGCTTGCCATAATGTCTGCGATATATTGATCAATATGACTATCGATTAACACTTGCTTAAATGCACCACCAGCAGCAATGATTAATAGAATCATTGCAATTCCGCTCACCGCATCTGTCACTGATTGCATAACTTCTTTCATTTTTTTACCGCGATTCAAGCCAAACGTAAAGAATGCGAAAATAACCGATAATAATAATGCAACATTGGCATTACCTATAAAATCAAAGAATGGCATAACAGCTGAATCTGGTGCTGCGATGACAACAATTACATGTGAAGCGATTAAAATAACCGGCATTAACGCTGTAATAAGACTTGTAGCAAATCCAGGCATTTCTTCTTCCGTAAATTCTTTCGGATTAAAAAGTCCTTTTGGAATTTCTACCTCTAAAGATTCCTTCTTGAAAAACTTCGTAAACACTGGTCCGCCAATAATGATCGCAGGTATCGCAATAATAATTCCATATACTAAGGTTTTCCCAATATCTGCATTGAACACACTAGCAATTGCAGTTGGTCCTGGATGCGGAGGTACAAAACCATGCATCGTAATAAGTGCTGCGATTACCGGCATCCCAATATATAAAACTGGTACTCCTGCAGCAGTAGCAATTGTGAATACTAACGGAATTAATACAACAACTCCTGTTTCAAAAAACAATGCAATCCCAACGACAGAAGCGGTCAAAACAGCTGCTAATTGAACTCTCTTTTTCCCAAATGCATGAATAAGTGTCGTGGCAATACGCTGTGCTCCACCTGAGTCTGTCATTAACTTACCAAGGATTGCTCCAAAGATAATAATCATCGTAAGACTTCCAAGTGTTCCACCTAAACCGCCTTGAACTGATGTCATTGCTTCTAGAGGTGTCATACCTTCTAATATACCTACAACTAGCGAAACTAAAATAAGCGAGATGAAAGCGTTTAACTTAAACACAATCATTAATAAAAGTAGAAGTGCAACCCCTATACAAACAGATACTATTGGCATTCGAATTCCCCATTTCGATTTAAAAGCTTGTCCCTACGCATGGCATAGGGAAGCTTCTTATTTATTTGCATATAAACGTACAAATTTTGTCATAACAGATTCCATTGTTTGTTGCATTTCTTCCATCACTGTAGAAAGATGTGGCATTTGCTTATGCTCAAAAGCATTTTGCAAATATGTAACAGCAGCCATTGATACTTCTGTATTCACATTCACTTTACAAATACCAAGTTGGATTGCTTGTTGAACGATCGCGTCAGGGGTTCCTGAGCCACCATGAAGCACAAGAGGCACATCAACAGCCTGCTGAATTCTCTCTAATAGAGGTAAATCGATTTTCGGCTCTCCTTTATACATACCGTGAACCGTTCCGATAGCAGCGGCTAAAAAGTCGACACCTGTTCGCATAACAAAATCTTTCGCAGATTCTGGATCAGTTAATGTGCCATCTCCCTCTTCTTCATCAGAAAAATCACCTTTTGCTAAAGAACCAATTTCTGCTTCTACCGATACGCCAGCCATATGGGCTATTTCTACAATTTCTTTTGTGCGACGAATATTCTCTTCTATTTCATAGGCCGACCCGTCGAACATTACAGATGTAAATCCACAGCGGATGGCCCGAATAATCGATTCTTTTTCATATGCATGATCTAGATGAAGTGCAATAGGAACTGGAGACTTTTCTGCGATTGCTTTGACAAGTGCAGCAAAACCTTCTACATCCACAGTTGGAAAGTAGCGCTCACCTAATGCGATAATTACTGGTTGGTTTTCTCGTTCTGTAACACGAATAGCTGCTTGAACTGTTTCCAAACTGTATACATTAAATGCAGCGACCGCATATTTACCGGCTTGCGCATTTTTTAATATGTCTTTTGTATTGACTAACATGTAAATCTCCCCCAGCTGATTACTTATTTAAAATTTCCACCGTATCTTTTAAGGTTGTTACTGCACCTACATTGCCTGGGAAAATAATGTATGCAATGCCAGGGAATTTACTTTCTTCCCCTGTAAACCAAACAGGAATGCCAGGCTGAATTTGACCTGCTACCGTTGCACGTTGTACTTCAAGCCCTTTTGTTCCGATATCACTAGATGTGATGCCACCTTTTGCGACAATATAATTGGGACGAACAGTAAGTCGCCCGACGATACTTGTCACTGCGTCGGAAATTTTAACCGATAGTTTTAACTCTTCTTCTTTTTTACCTTCACCTAAATCGAGTCTCTCTCGATTTGTATAAACAGTAACGGTTTTACCTTCGCGAATTAAGCTTTCAGTAGTAGAAATCACTCGATCAATTTCTTCTTGGAATTTTTCGGGTTGCAATACTAGATGCGTATTAAATTCAATGAATTCGATGAAATCACTTGTTTTCAATACTTCTAGCTGCTCCGTCGTTTTTTTCACATGCGATCCAACTAATATTAAACCACCATGATTCGTTTCTTCTTGGATTAACTCTTCTCTTGTTAATAGTGCTTTATCACTTACTCCACCAATTACTTTTGTAAGAGCAGCTGCACTTCTAAACATAAATTGTTTGCCAGATTTCATTGCTTTAGCAAGTGCAACAACAAAGATTTCCACATCGACATAATCTACTGCATTTACAATTACTTTGTTGAAATCGCTCACTTGAAGTAATTGATTTGTAATTCCTTCTATATCAAGTGATCGTAGGCTCTCCAATGAAATATACGTAGCGTTTTCAGCAGTAAATTTTCCAGCTGATTTTTCTTCTACATATTCACCTAAATGTGATTTTGTATAACCAAATGTTCTGTCTTTTGCAAATTCAGTCTCTCCAGCAGGTACTAAATACTCTTCGTATTGTACGTAGTGGATATTATCGACTGTGAAGCGACCGCCTTCTTTGAAAAAGGGAATAATTACTTCGCCGTCAAATTGGATATTCGAAGTTGCCTCGATTGTATCTTTTAATACTTCCGTTTCCAGTGGGTAATGACCTCTTAAAGTAGAATCCCCACGACTAATAACAATAAATTCTTTGTTTTGTTTTTTTGCCACTTCTGCGATATTAGTTGCTATATCAATATGTGCTTTTTTTGTTTCTGCAGCAGTAAATCCACGAGAATTTGTTAGTATAAAAAACATCGAATTTTCTTCTTGGAAACCTTTTTCAATACTGTCTACTGACCAGTCAGTATAAACAGAGATTCCATGAACAGTTTGTACACCTGTTGGATCATCGTCTAGTACGACGATTTTTTTATTTAGGTCAGCTAATTGATTGGCAAGCATATCTTTTACGGCTTGTGTATCCACCGCTTGAATATTTCCTAAAACTTCCGTAGCTGATCGCTTTTCCCTACTATCTATTATCGTCATGAATTAAGCTCTCCCAACTTCAACATTTGCAAGTTTTTCAAAGTATTGAACAATACCACCGTGATCGTCTGCCGCTTTCCCATCTACTTTTAATGCGTGGAAAATTTCTAACAGTTGGCTAGATAATGGCATTGGAACACCAATACTATGGGCCGTATCCATTACGTTTGTAATATCTTTCATATTAATATCAATTCTTCCGCCGGCTACGAAATTACGATCTAAGATTAATGGAACCTTGGCATCCAGCACTGCACTTCCTGCAAGTCCACCACGGATTGCTTGATACATTTTTTCTACATCGATACCTGCTTTTGCAGCTAATACTAATGCTTCTGACATCGCTGCAATATTCAAGTTTACGATTACTTGGTTGGCTAACTTCGCAGTAGTTCCGCTTCCATTTCCACCAACTAAAGTTACTTCAGCACCCATCGCATAGAGTACGTCCTTCACTTGCTCGAATACTTCTTCTTTACCGCCGACCATAATTGCAAGCGTACCATCTTTTGCTTTTGGTTCTCCTCCACTAACAGGAGCATCCAGCATTTCTACCCCTTGTTTTTCAGCAGTCGCTGCAAGTTCTTTTGAAACAACTGGAGTAATCGAACTCATATCAATAATTACTGCACCTTTTTTCGCACCATTAAGTACTCCATTGTCTCCTAGAACAACTTGTTGAACATGATGGGAAGCAGGAAGCATTGTAATAATTACGTCACTATTTTCACCGATTACTTTGGCAGAATCACCTGCTGTAGCACCGGCATCTATTAAAGTTTGAACTGCATCTTTGTTTAGGTCGTTCACCATAACTTCATAACCTTTAGCCAATAAATTCAATGCCATAGGTTTCCCCATAATTCCTAAACCGATAAAACCAATTTTTTTAGACATAAAAAATTCCTCCTAATATTAATAATATTCCCTGTTCGGCTATATAAAATTCTAATCATATAATGTAAATTGAAACCGTTTGCATTAATCTTCACGAAATAATTGTATACCCTTTTTTATTTTTTGTACACATTTTTATGTATTTTGTGCACAAATAAATCACGATATAGACTTATGCTTTCTTTCTCTTCTTATATTTGATAAGTTAGTATTAATGAGGTTGAAGTAATTAGGAGTGACAGAAATGGTCCAGAACGATAAAAATTCTCGCTTTGCTTCCAAACAAGCATATGAAGTAATTCGTGATCGAATTTTAAGCGGTGAAATGCCAGGTGGCACAAAAATTGTAGAAGAAAAATTAGCAACTGATTTAGGATTTAGCAGAACTCCCATCAGGGAATCATTACGACAATTAAGCTACGAAGGTCTTATCGTCAATAAAAAAGTAGTACAGCCAACAGAAAAAGATTTGCGCAATTTATTTCAAGTCAGAATCCTGTTAGAAGGTTTCTCAGCAAATTCAGCCGCGACCTATTTGCCTGAAGAATATTTAAATGAGCTTGCTAATTGCATTACAATTGCTAGAGAAGGCACAGTAGAAGAAATCATGACAGCAAATGAGCGTTTTCATGAAATTATTGTCCAAGCCAGTGGTAATGCACTGATGATGGACACTATAGATCGCATGAAGTCTATCATCTATCTTTTTCGCAAGACCGTGGTCCTATACAATCGTCCCAGATTAATAGATGAACATGAGGAAATTTATGAAGCGATTAAACAAAGAGACGGTGAGACTGCGAAGAAACTAATGGAAGTCCATTTGAAAAAGGATCTAGATTTTTGCTTACATATATTAAATAGTTCAAAAAACGCATAAGAAAAAGGGAACAAATGAGCTAGTAGTACCCTCTCATTTGTTCCCTTTTTTCATTTTGTGGCCTAATGAAATCTTCATTTATTGATGTTTTTTATTGCTTTCATTATATCCTTTAGTATTAATAGTAGGTATAAAATGAAGTATTTTTATAAAAAATGCTGTTATAAGTTATTTTGGAAAAAATCTAAAAGTTATTTGGAATATGCTTCGGAAATCCCAAGTTAGCACTCGCTAATCGAAAGATACATACCGGATTCTCCATAATCGCAAGATCAAGTGCTCTAATCGCAAAGTAGGCTCCCGAAATCGCAAGATACCTGGCACGAATCGCAAAATAGCACCCGCTAATCGCAAGATATATGCTAGTTCCTCCATAATCGCAAGATACCTCGCATGAACAGCAAAATAGCACTCGCTAATCGCAAGATACTTATCACATATAACTTATAAAGCATCTTATTCTACAATTCAGTCGTAGAATAAGATGCTTTATTAATAATTCAATATAATGGAACCTTCCATTCCTCTTCCACTTTCTCATATCGAGTAACAGAAAGTAGATGTAATGTTAATTCTTCAGGTATTTCATCTAAATCATATGACCTAAGATCTATTGTTGTCTTATAACGATCATCTTTGTCTTTTTCGTCAAGAATAGATCCGCTTTGATAAGCAAAATAGGTTTTTCCCTTGTTATCTACCAAAACCCATGTCCCAATTTCAGCAGCAGTCGCTTCTCGCCCACCTTCCATCTCAATTTTAAAGATTGTTTCCTTTTTAATGGGGATGAGTGATTTACGAAGCGAATAATTAGTATCTTTTTTTGCTGTTTTAATTGTCATAAAATTACCTTCGTATTCAAAGGAAACAGGATTTTTTTTCAATTCTTTCGGTTTTATTTTAACAGAGAAATCCGAGGGCACGGTTTTAAATACTCCATCTAATATAAAAGTAAGTTTGCTTTTATCTTTTTGCGGGATAAAAGAATCGTTCCATGCAACTTGACCAAGTTGCTCCAGGTCCATCCCAGACCCATGTAGAGCTCTTGAACTACTTGGATGCCCTTGACCTTCTGCAAAAGTATTGTGCCCATATATTAGTTTCTTTTCCTCATTTTCGATATGATATTGAATCGCTGTTCCATAGTTAGTAAAAGTGCTTACACTTCGCTCGCCAAATTGTTCTTCAAGCTTTTGTATATGTTCTTCTACTTTTTCCTGTTCTTCTTGCGTAAAGGAAGTTTCATAAAATAATTCGCTAGCAGAAGGGGCAAACTGGACTTCTTTCATTGCAATATTGACTCCGTTACTATTTGTTTTAGCATAATTCAAAGGTGTAGAAGTAGTTAATTTTCTAATGTCTTTTATATCTACAGGAACTTCTAATTTCCAGTTGCCCTTCATTCCATTTAGCTCTACTAAATTGAATTTGATCGTTATCTTCTCCAGAGCACTATGCTCCCGCAATGAGTATTCAATTAGTCCATAATCACTGCCCTTACTCCAACTAAAGTTTAGCCCATCCAACACCTTTCCTTTCTGGTCGATTACGATGATTTCATTCTGAGAATCCGGCAAATTAAAATACGTATCTTGTGGTTTTCCCTTTTTATTTAACACTTGATAAGATAATGCAACTCGAGAAGAATCGACAACCAAATCTTCTACTTTGAGCGTAATTCCATGATCCGTAACTTCTAGATTTACTCTTTCCCCTAAACCTGCCTCTGTAGCCATTCTTAATCCTTCGTCCACTTGTTCCGTTCCAAACATTCCACTTATTAACTGTGCAAAACTAGGATTTAGAGAAGCAGTTAATCCGAGTGCTACTACAATTCCGGCCGCCGAAAGTAAAATACGTTTCCAGGGAGTTCTTTTACGACGGACAACATTCTGTTCATAAGGCTCCAATTGATCTAAAACAATGGAAGCAAAATCATCTGGCAATCTAGGTGTTTGTAAAGTTTCTTTTAAAAATAGTTGTTCTTCTTGAAAAGCTCGGACGACTCGCATGCAATCCTCACAGCTTTTTAAGTGACTCTGTATTTCAGTATGCTCCTCATTAGTAAGCAGGTTATCAACGTACTGCGAAAGTTTATCTGCCTTCGGACAATTCATAAAAATAGCCTCCTTCGCGTTTTACTGTGTCTCTCATTTTTTTCTTCGCTCTATGCAGTTTGTTGCGAACATCGGAGAGAGGAATTTCAATCAGCTCGCTTATTTCGTTATAGCTCAGTTCATTTACATATCGCAAAAGAATAATCATCCTTTCCTCATCTGGGAGGATTGCAATAAGTTTTTCTAGCTGTCTGTTTTTCTCTTTTTTCAAGAAAACAACTTCAGGATGATTCGTATTCACGATCTTCTCTTCTTTTATTTCTACTTGCTTCATTTTGTAGCTTTTTTTGCGAAATTCATCCATACAATGATTGATAGCCACCCGGTAAATCCAACTAGAAAATGAACCTTTTTGATCATATTTATCTAGCTGATGATACACTTTGATAAAAGCTTCTTGTACTAAATCCTGTGCATTCTGCGGATTTCTTGTCATTCGTAGAATGGTTGCATATAACCTATCTTTATATTGATTAATAATATGTGCGTATGCCTGTTTATTTCCAGACAGCACTTCCTGGATCCACTGCAGCTCTTCTTCCATATTGACCTCCTTGCTAAAACGACCATGCGCATGTCTCGTTTTGGTCACTCATCTATACTAACGAGTATACCTGCTTAATAATTTCATTTTGTTGAAAATAAAATCCATTTTCAATCATGTAATTGGATTACTTGAAAAACAAATAAATCAAACGTATAATAAAGGGAACAATAGAGTAAAATAAAAAAGGTCGTTTGATGCACTAACATCAAACAACCAAATTATAATAGTAGGTTCCCTTCAAAGGGATTGGCTATTGAATAGGTAATAACCCACGCGAGCTCTCAACTCAAAGGTGGGTTATTTTTTATGGTTAAATGACAGAATTACTACGACTAATGTTGCAAAAGCTACTGCGAACATCAATGCTTCGAATACTGACACCAGCACCACGGGCCCGCACGATGCGGGTCATGCGGATGTTGCCACAGGATGTGGCGCACTTAATCCGCCTTTCCTTTATCCTAACGGGAGTGTTCCAACCACCTCTGAGCTACCTATCTATTATCTTTTCATTATACCACACATACGTTCTATTAAATACTTCCACTCCACTTAGTTAAATTATATCTATTACTGCAATAGATAACTGGGGCTCAATAGTTGATTTTACACTAACCAACAAAAGCTTACTTATCAAAATATTTATAATATGATTCCGTCCTCGCTCTTATCGAACAACCATTATTGAAAAATACTTTTTGCATTCTTTTATTTGTTTCATGCGTGCTTCCTATGTAATAAGAGGCTCCTATTTGTTTTAATTTACATAATGACAAATTATATATAACCGTACTTAGTCCCTTCCCTCTTTCTTCGGGTAACAAGCCAAAATAAAATAGCCTTCCTTCATTTACCGTTCCGGGTTCGATGTGTGTGATTGCTATGCCAATAGGTCTCTCTACCAAATATATTGCGTTACAAGATTTTTTCCACTCTTCCCCTAGTTCACTTTTCACAGAGTCTAGCTGCTCGTCCATTGAAAGGGATGAGGATGCGTTTTCAGATCCAGACATGCACTTCTCCCAAAGCCTCTTGAACTCATCTTCCGAAATGGTCGATTCATCTAATGAACGCCATTCATAATCAGCTATATTAGGAGTAATATCTTGTAGATCTCTAAATACTTCCACTTTTGAGGCATACTTTTCAAAACCGAAGTGAAGCAACATGGTTGAAAGATTTAAATAATGTTCCGTTTCCCTATTAATTAAAGCACCTATTCTTTTAATTTCACATGCCCTTGCTAATGAAATTAAATTTTCGATTGCTCCTTCCAAACTCTTCCCATCAAAACTCATTCTCTCTTTTTCTTGAAGTGTAATATAGTCTGGCATTCCATTTAAAACATGAAACGAGTCCTTTACTAGGTTTTCTATTAGTGAGATTGAAGACATTCAAATGGCACCTCTTTAAAATTAAACTATAAACGTCTGTATTAAACACGGTTCTTCATCGACTAATTCACATTTTTCCTCAAATACTATATTTAATCGTGCATATACCTTCTTCCAAAATGCCACTGCTGGGAGATTTTCAACAAGTTCCATAACAAAATACTTCCCGGGTTTTTCTTCAAACAATTTTTCTAGTACTTCGCTACCTAATCCTTTACCTTTGTATTTATTCAATATAAAAATATCGTTTACGCTAAAATCATTTTCTTTTTTTAAAAAAGGGCGCTCTAAGAGTAGAAAAAAACCTATAGTGGCATTATCATTTTTTATAAAATAGGGCGATATTCCTTCCGTTTTCCAAAACAAATCTAGATCTTCATAAGGAAATAAACCATCTGCCCCAATATCAATATTTGGGGTGAATCTTGAAAGGTCATGCAAATATAAGGAATACATATTTCGCAATATGGGCGCTTCTGTTTCTAAAACTTCCTGAAGAGTAATAGCCATTTTCATTTCCCCTTTTAATGTATAATTACCTTCACCTCACAACGATTTGCCTAGAATAAAACCTCAAGTCAGTTGAAGGATTTCCGCTTGTCTTTCCTTTGTATGGTTGTTTTTTTGTTAAATACCTTACATGTTAAAGATGGCCCTTATCATATGTATCAAATTCATTTTATTACGAGTCATTAAGAAATCTCTTTCTCATTGGCTTTCTCTTTATTCACTTTTAACATTTTCTTTAGCGTAGAATGTATATTCGTTAGGCTAATCAAAATAAGACCTAGCATCACAAAAGTAACAACTTCACCTGTTATAAAAGAAATGATGCCTAACACTACAAAATATAAAGTATATAACCAATTATTCATTATCCAATCACCCTCCCCACTGAAAATATTATCCAATTAAAAATTTCGTTGTAATAAAAGCAAGTATGATAACAATCGGTATCCAAATGGCAAATGTGAAATAATAATAGTGTTCGTTTGATTCTTTGGCATATCGTCTTGCCAAGAAACCTCTGAACCCAAACAAAACGAGCATATATAAAACAAACCATAAATATATTGGAATTGGATTAAGAGGATGATAATCACCATTCTCATATCTCGAAATATTTGCCAAAATACAGCCAATTACAGCGATAACGACAAGTATAACCTCTATAAAAGTTTGATTTTTTGTAAACCTCTTATTAGCTTTAAACTTCTTTGGAAGATGAAACTTCTTTTTAATAAATCGTTCTAACATTAGAGTACTAATAATCAAAAGACTACAAATCAAAATAATTGCTGCCCATTGCATATTACACACACCTTTCCAACTAAAACGGGTTTTCGCCTTTAATAAAGGGAATAAAAACTACATAAAGTGAAGCTAAAAAAAGTAGCCAAAAAATAATAGAACTTGTACGTTCTTTATACAGTTCATCATTACTACTGATAAAAACCCTACGTATCATTGTATAGAAAAAATACAACAAAAACGACACCCCAAACCAATTTACCCAAACATTCCCACTGTAAGAAATGCCAAAGCTTTGGTAAATTATCCGCAATACATTTTCAGATAAAATAAAACCAATAATCAAATAAACTAAAATTTTAAAACCTAGAACAGTGGACATTTTTAAAGTAGCCAGTTTATCTTTCCTCCTTCATTGGACTCTTGCATTCTATTCTACGTCTTCATATAGTAATCTGTTTCATATTTTTGAACTTTGTGTAAATTTTTTATTATATATAGAATGTACAGAACAGATATAGCAAATTGGGAAATTTGAATGGAATGAAACATATATTAAGGAAAATACGACGTATGGCAAAACATCCGCTCTTCAGATATAGAGATCGATTTATAAATGCGCAACATACCAAGCGGTACGCTCAACGTTTACAAACCAAGTCATAGATATAGTCGTCTCACTTCAAGTAAAGAGTTATTTTAAGAATTAGTTGCTTTCATCGGTAATTTGGTTGCTCTCATACTGATCTGGTTGCTATCCGAGTAGAACTGGTTGCTTCCAATGATCGATTGGTTGCCCTAAGCCATTTACTGGATTTAATGTGGTTGCCTACGAAGTAATATCGCTATATCAAAAAAAAAGCAACCCCTTCATAAAAAGGGATTGCTCATTAACAATTATAAAACTTTCTCTAAAAACTCTTTCGCGCGAGCCGATTTTGGCTCCTTGAAAAACTGTGCCGGTGGCGTATCTTCTACAAGCTGACCGTCATCAAGGAATAATATACGATCTGCTACTTCACGTGCAAAGTTCATTTCATGTGTGACAATGATCATCGTCATGCCAGAATCAGCAAGCGACTTCATTACCTCAAGCACTTCTTTTACCATTTCAGGATCTAAAGCGGAAGTCGGTTCATCAAATAGCATAACAGAAGGATTCATCGCTAATGCACGTGCAATCGCTACACGTTGCTTTTGCCCGCCAGATAAGCGGTTTGGATAGGCGTCACGTTTCTCATAAAGACCAACTTGACGTAATAACTTATCTGCTTTTGCAGTAGCTTCCGTTTTTGAAATACCTTGCACATTTCTTGGTGCATAGGTAATATTCTCGAGCACTGTTTTATGCGGGAACAAGTGGAAATGCTGAAATACCATTCCTACATTCTCACGTACTTTCATAATGTTTGTACGCTTGTCCGTTACTACATCTTTACCAATTGTAATGATGCCGCTCGTCGGCTCTTCTAGTAAGTTAATACAGCGTAAAAATGTAGACTTTCCGGAGCCGGATGGACCGATAATGGCAATTACTTCTTTTTCTTTAATTTCTGTTGAAATACTTTTTAGCACTTCATTTTTACCGAATGATTTATGCAAATTCTCTACTTTAATCACTTCTACTCATCCTCTTTTCTAGCTTTTTACCAAGGAATGTTAAAATGAGCGTCATAATGTAATAAATCACACCAGCAATCATTAAAGCTTCTAAATAATGATAGTTCGAACCACCTACTACGTAAGCTCGGCGCATAATATCTAAAGCACCGATTACCGTTACAATAGCTGACTCCTTATTTAATGTGATAAATTCATTCATTAATGCTGGCATAATGTTTTTCATCGCTTGCGGTAAAATAATATCCTTCATCATTTTTGCATATGGAATACCTAATGCAAGGGATGCTTCTTGCTGACCTTTATCGACCGCATTAATACCACCACGAATGATTTCTGAAATATAGGCACCAGAATTTAAACCAAATGCAAGAATAGCTGCTGGCATCGGATCAATATTAATATCAAAAAGCTGAGGAATAGCATAATAAATAATCATTAATTGTAAAACGAGCGGAGTTCCACGGAAAATGGATGTATAAAAATCTGCAATGATCCGTAGTACTGTAACTTTCCCGATTTTGCAAAGCGCCAGTAATATACCAAGCACCATACCTAGTATAGTTGCTCCAATAACGATTTGAAGCGTAACACCTATTCCCTTTAATATATAAGGAATAGAGGGAACGACTGCTTGAAAATCTAACATATCGTTGCCCTCCTTTCTTTTCGAACTATTTAAATTAATTTATTCTGCGTCAACTACAAACCATTTCTGTCTTAATTCTTCCATTTTACCGCTATCAATCAATTCTTGAATGGCTTGGTCAAATTGTGCTTTTAGTTCACTACCTTCTGGGAATACAGCTGCTTTATAGTCGACATCGTCCACTACAACTGGGAAAAAAGTTAAATCGGGATTTCGCTCTACATAATTCTCCGCTACGATATCTTCGATAATTGCAGCATCAAAGCGTTTTGTCATTAATTCTTGTACTACTTCCGGGATTAAGTTACGGCTTTCCACTTTCATATCAACAGTTTTTGCTACTTCTTTTGCAAGATCTTCTTGAATAGAAGAAATTTGCGCACCTACTGTTTTACCAGCTAAATCTTCTACTGTTTTAATGCCACTATCTTTTGTCGTAACTACCATTTGTTGTGTTTCATTATATGGTTCTGAGAAGTCTACTACTTTGTCACGTTCTGGGTTTGGACTCATACCTGCTAGTACGAAATCTACTTTACCAGCTTGGATTGCTGGGATTAAACCATTAAAGTCAATGTTTTCCACTTTTACTTCAAAATCTAATTTCTCAGCGATTAAATTGGCAAGATCAATGTCAAAACCAATAATTTCTTCGCCTTTAGTTGTGTCCACAAATTCGAATGGTGGATAATCCGCTGATGTACCCATCACTAATACTTTCTTTTCCTCTGTTGTATTTCCTTCACTACCGGATGATTTTTCATTGTCTGATTTCGTACCACAAGCTGCTAATACAGCGATTACTAGTACTAACATAATCATAAATAATTTAGTTTTCATATTATTTCTCCTCCATATAACGAATAATTGCCTTTTCCAGCATTTCTAAACCATCATCTATTTGTTCTTTTGTTATGGTTAAAGGTGGAATCATTCGAATTACTTCCCCTTCGTTTCCACATAGATAGAAAAGCACGCCTTCTTCTAATGCATAGTCCAGAATTTTCATCACTGCTTGTCCATCGACCTTACCCGTTTCAGGATTGGAAATTTCGATTCCAATCATTAATCCAACAGAGCGGATATCGCTAATGATAGAGTATTTTGCTTGCAGTTTCTTTAACTGCTCCGTTGCGTATGCTCCTACCACTTTCGAATTTTCCACTAGACTTTCTTCGTGCAGGATTTCTAAAGTTGTTAAAGCAACTGAACATGCAATTGGATTACCACCGAATGTAGTACCATGCATGCCAAGTGGCCATTTTTTCATTAATTCTTTCGAAGCGACTGTCGCACTTAATGGAAGACCAGATGCAATTCCTTTTGCGATTGCCATGATGTCCGGAGTTACACCAAAGTATTGTGCTGCAAACCATTCACCAGTACGACCGAAACCTGTTTGCACTTCATCGAAGATTAATAAAATGCCATGCTCATCACAAATTTCTCGAATCTTCTTTACCCATGCCTTCGGAGGAATGATATATCCGCCTTCCCCAAGCACTGGCTCTAAAATGACACAAGCCACTTCTTCAGGTGTGACTTGGTGCTTAAAGAGACGTGTAAAATCTTTTTCTAGCTGTTCTACACAGTAAATTTCCGGGTCTACTCCAGCTGGACAACCTTTTACGTCTGCATACGGAATTTGATAAGATAAATGCGATGGCTGTAAAAACTTACGATATTTACTTTTAGATGTTGTCACACCTAATGCACCAAGTGAACGACCGTGAAAACAACCAGTAAATGATACGACATACGGACGCTCTGTTACGAATTTCGCAAGTTTTAATGCGCCTTCAATCGCTTCTGTTCCGCTATTTGCGAAGAAAAAGCAATCTAAATCTCCAGGTAAAACATCGCCTAGATTTTTCGATAGCTGTAAAATGGATTCGTACATAATAACGCCAGATGGACCATGTACAAGCTGATCTGCCGCATCTTTAATACTTTGTACAACTTTTGGATGACGATGCCCAGTATTCGCTACCGCAATCCCCGATGTAAAGTCTAAATATGTTTTGCCATCTACACCGTAGTAGTAACAGCCTTCTTCTTTCACAATCGGAATATTTGGATGATCTTTTGCCATACTTGGAGCTAAATAATCTCCCATATTATCATATAATTCTAACCAGTTACTCAAACTGTTCACCTTCACTTTTCCATAAGTTATTCTATTAGATAACAAAGTCCTGAACGCTAACTACTCATATTAGTGGTAGAAAAGTTTCGTCCGTTTTTGACTGTTTTTTTTGACATGTATACAATATAGACCCTTGCGCATAAATATTCAATAAGTTTTTTTGATGATGACAAAAGTTTAAATTGGTCAAATATTCAGCATTGTCCTCTTTGATTTTACAGTTATTATTGAGTATAGTAAATCAAAATTTTATAGGGAGCCATAAATACTATGGCTCCCTATAAACATTCAAATAACTATAGATTAAGCAATTTTGTTTTTAACTCTGTCATGTCATCTATTACCAAATCGGCATGTGCAAGTTCATCCTCTTGTGCAAAATCAAAATTACATCCAATTGCCATTAAACCGTTTGCTTTTGCTGCATTTATATCAGATAAACGGTCTCCCACTACCGCGGCTTTTTTAATATCATACTTTTCGATAATTGTTTTAACTAAATCTCCTTTATCTAGCGTCTGTATTTGTTGAATACTAAATGTTTCGGTAACCCAATGATCCAAATGATAATAATGCACAATTGCTTTTAAGTATTCCGTTAAACCGTTACTCGCTATATAAATGGAATAATTATTCTCTTTTAAATAGCTGAAAACTTCCTTTACATTAGGATATAAAGCACCTTTCCCACTTTTTATATTTTCAATTAATCTTTCTAGAAAATAAGCATCTACTTGCTCTCTTACTTCATTGGAATGATTAGGTAACAAAGCCTCCCATACTTTTGGTAAAGGTACTCCCATAATTTCACGATATTTATCAATAGGGGTAACTGAATCCCATTGTTTTAATGACCGTAAATGGTTAAAAGTATCATCAAGTGATAATTCTAATATTTTATCTGTCTGAAATAGAGTTCCATCCATATCAAAAATGATTGATTGTAACATTGCTTACTCTCCCTTTTTATCCTATCTAAGTAACTGTATTTTTTTGAATATTGATCCTAGCTACTTGTCCTAACCAAGATACTGTTTAAGTTTTTTTAATCCTATTTGTAATTCGTCTAATGAGCTCGTAGAAGAAAGCGCTATACGTAAATAATGATCCTTTGCAGAACGTCCACTCATAAATCGATCGGAATGGAAAACACTTATCCCCATATTTTTCAAGTCCATTTCGATTTGTGAAGAGGTTAAATTTGTTTGAATCGGCAACCAACGATAAAAACTAAGTGGATGTTCGCCTTCACTTTTTGAAGGAAAATAATTTGTATAAATATCATTGGCCATTTGTGCCAGTTGTTTCTTTTGAATAGCGATTTTAGAGGCTACACCAGAAAGAATCAATTCGGTAATCACTTCTGCATCGAGCGAAGAAGTTTTGACATTGATCGTGTAGATGGACTGTAGAATCTTATGATGAAAGGCCTCGCTATACACCATATAGGCTACACGAAGACCTGAACAGATCGACTTAGAAGTCCCACAAATATAGACCGTTTGCTCTGGCAATAAGTTAAACATCGGCTGTTTGTAATCATCTATTATTCCTGAAGTTAAAAAAGCGTGGATATCATCTTCTATTAAGATTAACTGATGTTTACGAATAACTTCTGCTAATTCTAGTTTTCTACGATTTGACATGATAATGGTTGTTGGATTAGAACAGGAAGGCATTAAGAAAATCCCGTGAATTTTCAATTGTGTACAATGCTTGTCTAGTTCTTCTGCTAACATCCCATTCGCATCTCCAACAACTGGTACAAGCTGTATATGTAGTAATTTTGCTAATTCTATAAAGTTAGAATAGGTGTATAAATCCGTTGCTATACGCTGTCCAGGTTCAAATAAAGCTGTTAAGGTGATCGCTAAAGCGTTTTGAGCACCTGACACAACTGCCATACGCTCTTGGTCCGCCTGAATATTAAATGATTTCATCCAATTTAATCCTGCTGTTTTTTGATGTGGAATACCGGTCGGATCATTGTAATTAAGTAGCCTCGTTACATAGTTTTTATTGACTACTTTTTGAAGCGTCTCTTTTACTAGTTCATTCGTTTGTTCAAAGGAAGCGACAAAGGCAAGGTCTAGCATATTTCTCGAACTTTCCGACGAGATAGTAATGGAACGAGTTGCATTTGGTGCCACAAAGGTTCCACTACCTGTTGTCGCGTAGATAAAACCCCTTCTCTCACAAAGTTTATAGGCACGTGTAATTGTTGTGAAATTTAAATCAAGAAAATCAGCCAATTCTCGTTGGGGAGGTAATTTTGTTCCAGGCGCTAAAAAGCCATTCATAATATCTTGTTCCAGTAACGCAGCTATCGATTGATAATATGGCCTTGTTAAATGAGCCTTTTCTGGTTTCCAAGACATCGGGTAATGATCGAACGAATTGACGGGCATTGTAACACCTCTTTCCTTATTTTCCTTATAATTATACACCGAACTTTATAAATTAAATTGTAATCCATACACTTTAATTGTTTTTTGTATGGATTATTAATGCTATATTGAAGCTAGCATAGCATGTAAGGATGTGAAAGAAATGAACAAAAAAGAAGTGATATGGCAAGCTCTTCGTGCAGCTTTCCCGCATACCATTCCTATTTTTGCAGGATTTGTATTTTTGGGTATTGCATATGGAATGTATATGCAATCATTAGGGTTTAACGCAATTTATCCGATTTTGATGAGTCTGCTCATTTTTGCAGGTTCCATGGAATTTTTGGCAGCTAATTTATTATTGATGTCCTTCAACCCATTAAATGCACTGTTACTCACATTAACGGTGAATGCACGTCATTTATTTTATGGGATTTCCATGTTAGAGAAGTATAAAGGGACGGGGAGAAAGAAAGCCTACCTTATTTTCGGCATGTGTGATGAATCTTTTTCTATCAACTATTCTGCTAATATCCCAAAAGATGTGGATAAAGGATGGTTTATGACATTTGTGACCTTATTGAACCATAGCTATTGGGTGCTCGGCTCCACGCTTGGTGGTCTGTTTGGTTCTCTGATTCGCTTTAATACAGAGGGGCTTGAATTTGTCATGACCGCACTATTTGTCGTCATCTTTATTGAACAATGGCGTAAAGAGAAAAAACATTTGGTTGCAACTATTGGTCTGACTACATCTATTATTAGTCTTATTATTTTTGGTGGTAGTGGCTTCATTATCCCTGCTATGATTGCTATTTTAGCAGGCGTAACGATTATGAGAAAAGTTTCCGAACAGAAGGAGGTAACAGCATGAGTTTAAGTATGCAAATTATTACGATTGCCATGGTAGTGTTAGGAACGGTGCTCACTCGTTTTATACCGTTTTTACTATTTTCTACAGGTAAAACCACGCCTCCATATGTTCAATATCTTGGCAGCGTGTTGCCTTTAGCAGTTATTGGTCTATTAGTCATCTATTGTTTAAAAGATGTCACCCTTTTCACAGGTTCCCATGGTATTCCAGAATTGTTTGCAGTGGCAGTTGTGACTGGACTACATCTTTGGAAGCGTAATATGTTGTTATCAATAGCTGCAGGGACAATTGTTTATATGTTACTTGTTCAATTTATTTTTTAAATTCATTCAAACAAAGGGGATCTGAAAAATGAAACAGAAAATAATCGAATTGAGGTTTATCATGAAGATAACTTGATAGCTACTAAGGAGGCTATGTCTTACCGTAAAGATCATTATTTCATTGAATTAGAGATAGTTTACTTCACACTGTGAAAAATCAATTACGCCTCGGCGTAATTGATTAAATTTGTTCTAATTCCTCGTTCCAATTAATAACTTCCGCATCCTCTATGATAGTGCGCCTTCTTTATTTTTTCTAGTGAAAACCCTCGAGAACTATTTTGCACATACCGGCCGATAGTACAATAAGAAATAACGGAAGAGGTAACGGCATGAGTCTAAGCATGCAAATTGTTACGATTGCGACGGTTATATTAGGAATGGTGCTCACTTGTTTTATACCATTTCTATTATTTTCTACAGGTAAAACCACCTCTTCATATGTTCAATATTTAATTCTTCCCAATTCCTAGCTTCATTACAAAGGGGCTCTGCTTATAATAAACTTCTTTTTGTGTAGTTCAAGAACTAAGGCATTTGTCCAATCAAGTCCTCATAACATTAAATAAGAAAATAATTTAGAAGGAGATAATCTGAAATGAGTTGCACTTGTGGCTGAAAATATGGCTCTGCCTGTGACTGCTAGTTATTTTAGGGGGTTTGTGGATGTTATTAATGATAAGTATATTAATAGTATTAGGTTGTACTACTTTCTTGATTTTCAATATTTCTTTCAATAATGAAAAATTAACAGATATGACAGGCATGATAATAGTGATGTCATCGGGAATGATGACAAGTTTGGTTATTGGGTTAATCTCAGGAATAATTTATAAAAATGATTTAACTACTTCAACCATAGTTGCCATTGTTATAAGTTTATTATTTGGATATTTTTTAGGTAAAAGGTTGGGCTTGGTTGTAATAATGGAAGGTATGGCATCTTCACTAATGGGTAGCATGATGGGAGCAATGTTGGGAGAAATGTTACCTCCAGAGAAGTTTCAAATTATGTTAGCGTTTATGGATGGCCTATATATCATAGTTGTATATTTAATCTTTCTACTAATCAGTAATATTTCAAGAAAAAGTAGTGATCAAGCACTTTCTATTAATCATGCTTACACCTCAATTTTCATAATGGTTATTTTAATTGCTATTGTATTAATGACTACTTTTTACGAAATTAATTATCCTGAAAAGCAGATAAATGATCGACCTGTTGAAAACCAAATAAATGAGCATAATCATCATTAAGGTATTATTTTTTTATGAACTAACTTGAGGTTCAAATGAAATGGATACAATCCCTTTTTGTCTTTTCAAAAAATCGACCTACTCTTAAGTGAGTTGGTCGATTTTTATTTATCGGATAACAATAAACGGTCTCATCATCTCATAATCCTCGTGCTCTAATATATGGCAATGCCACACATACAGTCCTGTATAAGGACCAAACTTCATAATTATTCGAGTTACTTGGTTAGGATTAGCACGAACTGTATCCTTTCGCCCTTTTTCTTGTGGCTCTGGAGGAATTGAAGGACCCGTATACTGGATGATTCCTTCATGTATAAACTTTTCGGTATCAATATCTCTTCGGTCTAATATTTGAAAATCAACTAAGTGCAGATGAATCGGATGTGAATCCGGAGAAGCGTTAATAAGATACCATATTTCTGTCGATCCTAATTTAGGATTTTCCTTTATCGGGGCGTCCCACGGTTTATTATCCAATAGCATTAATGGGCGACCGAACTTATCTGTTTTTCTTTTAAAGAATAAATTTCTTCTGTTTGAGGCTACCTGTTCGTTTATTTCTGGCAACGGAACCATCTTAGCAGGAATCACACTTGTATCAATACTCGAAAGAGGTAGCACCACTCTAAACTGCATCACTTCACCAGTATTTTCGTCTACCGGAACCCCGCTTGGAAAAGGTACAGGGGCATCATTTACCATGACTACATTCTTGCCCGCGAGATTGGTAAAATCAATGATTACATCCGCTCGTTCAGCAGGAGATAACATAATTTCTTTGATACCTATTGGAGATTCCATCAATCCCCCATCCGTTCCGATTTGATATATAAGTTGATCCGAATCCAGTTTGATTCTATAGAAACGGGAGTTAGATCCATTTAGTATCCTAAACCGATATTTCCGTGGTTCCACGTTTAAATAGGGCCATACCTTGCCATTTACCAGGATAGTATCCCCAATGAATTCGGGAGTCACTGACGTTTCTAATTCCGGGACTGGTTTTTGCGGTTGTTTCGGATAATAAAGCGAACCGTCTTTATTAAAGGATTTGTCTTGTATAATAAGTGGAATCTCAAAATCACCAAATGGTAAATTCAACGAACGTTCCTGCTGATCTCTTACAAGAAAAAAACCTGCCAATCCTGCATATACATTCAACCTAGTGATTCCAAGTGTATGATCATGATACCAGAGAGTACAAGCTTGCATGTTATTATCATATTGATATACTTTTTTTTGAAAATAAGGCCCTACTTGTTCGAAACCTTTTGTAAACCAAGCCTCTGGATAACCATCGCTTTCCGATTCAACACTAGCGCCGTGAACATGTACAACTGTTCTCACATCAGGCACATCCGTATGGGCACCATGCACAGTATGATCAATAGGTAAAAGATGCTTTGCTGGAAGATTATTGCTCCATTTAATAAATACTTTTTCTCCGCTTTCCACTTCAATGGTCGGTCCTGGATAGCTGCCTTCGTACCCCCAAACCGTTGTATGAGGTAATTCACTATGGAGGGATTGCTTAAATTCGGTCATATTGACTTTGTAATATGTGTAAAACTGATCTTTCCGACGTGGTTTTAAAATAGCGAGAATGGGAAGTTCATCTATGAATTTCGATAGATTCATTTTTGTTGGTTTTGTCTTACTATCTCCACATTGCTTATCAGGGGTACAACTACATTGGTCTCCACATGTACAATTCGGATTTTGGCAATATGGGTTTGGACAGGTGTGAGTCATGTTTGTATGATTTGTCTTGTTGTCGCCGCACTGTTTTTCAGGGGTACAACTGCATTGATCTCCACATGTACAATTCGGATTATGGCAATACGGGTTCGGGCATGCGTTAGTCATATTTGAATGATTTGCCTTGTTGTCCCCGCACTGTTTTTCAGGGGTACAACTACATGTTTCTCCACATGTACAATTCGGATTTTGACAATACGGGTTCGGACAGGCGTTAGTCATATTTGTATGATTTGTTTTGTTGTGGCGGCACTGTTTTTCAGGGGTACAACTACATTGATCTCCACATGTACAATTCGGATTTTGACAATACGGGTTCGGACAGGGTTTGGGGAAGGAATGTGGGTTTTGTGAAAATTCGTCATTAACATTCATTCAGTTTCCTCCATTTATTAATTTAGTATATACGCTACTTAATAAGAAGGTGGCTTTATTTAGTGTTCTAAAACTTGTGAGATATTTCCCGATTCAATCTTTATTTAGGATATTAAGAAAATCCGGGATATTTGACGACCGGCACTTTCACTTTGCTTAGAGCATGCAATAATTCCGATCCAACATGCAAGTTGTTTCTTACCAGATTGCTGGGGGTAAGCGCCATCCATTGGTTTAATGATACATCTACAAATCGATCGCTCTTGAACATTTCTAAAAACCATAAAGTTTCATTACCGGTATTCTGAATATAGTGCCCAGTAGCGAATGGTACATAGCCGACGTCTCCAGCCCTGTAATCAAATGTACGTGCAATACCATTACCAGCAAATACCGTCATACGTCCTTGGCCGGCAAGGTAATACTGCCACTCATCGTTATTCGGATGCCAATGTAGCTCTCTCATAGCTCCTGGTTTAATCTCAACAAGCGCTGCAGCGATTTTTTTAGAAATAGGAAAATTGGAAGAGTCTACAATTCGAACACTTCCGCCAGGAGTCATAATTGGCGTTTGTGCTAGTAGTTGATACTTGAAACTTTGAGGAATCGTTCCGTAAGGGGATTGTACCTTCTCAATTTCAAGCGGACCGGGAACCTTGTCTTGATAGATATAGACCTGCCCTGCAGGAATTTGGTCAAAGGCACTAACTGGTACTCCGAAATTTGCAGACAGCACATCTTTTGGCGTGTGCGCAAACCAGTCAGAGATAGATAAAGTATTAAGATCAGAAAAAGTACCGTCATCGAAAACGAGCAGGAATTCGCAGTGTTCTAACCCCTGAATAGAATGCGGGAGTCCAGGTGGAAAATACCAGAGATCGCCCGGTCCTACATCGGCAATGAAATTTCTCCCCTCTGCGTCGATTGCCGTAATTCGTGCCCGACCTAATATCATATAGGCCCATTCTGCTTGTTGATGCCAATGTAATTCCCGAACACCCCCCTGTGTTAAGCTCATATTTACACCTGCCAAAGTGGTTGCAATCGGTAGTTCCCTAACGGTGATTTCCCGTGACCACCCTCCATGATTTAATGTCATAGAAGTGTCTGAGAACGAAAATTTCATGTTAGGGAGCAAGCCAGCATCCGTTTCAGGAGGTACAAGCATGTCAGGATTTTCAAGATCCCTCATAATATCTCTAGGACCTGTATCATATCCCCCAGCACCGTCATTTCGGATGGGCTGTGGTACATTTTCGTACATACCTAGATTTGGGGTTTCCATTTCATAGGCTCCTTTCATCGGATAGCATTCTTTATTTATTCTTTTATTATGGTATATGATTCAGTATTTGTATAAATGACTTTGTGATAAAAACAAGGTACAGCGTTTGTTGCCACATCGATAGCTGACGAGTCAGTTTACTTGAACATGAATAATAACTGAACCTCTCATAACTTAAGTAACGAGGTTCTAAGGTACTTTCGCTATTTTTTGGGTTGATTACGTATGTATTGGCGTATCTGTTGTTCTGTATGTTCACTTAGGATTGCGACAAAGTAACTAGGATTTCACCTATAAAAAGCACGCTCACAAAGAGTATGCAATCGGGGGAACATTACGGGGAATCCAACATTACAACTTAGATAGTAACTTGCAATTATCCTATCCAAATGGTGTGATGCTTTATATTGAGCCAGAATTGCTTTTAAAGGCTACTGAAAAAATGGATTTAATACGTTTTTCAACGCCAATTGTTTATGAGGATAAAATGAAACAAAATATATAAAGTCTTGTCCATATAGAACAACGGCATTTGAATATATGTCGCATCTAAATTGAGGGATTTGATAGAAAGGGGAAATAAAATTGCAATTAACAACCCCTCGAAAAATCAATTACGCCTCGGCGTAATTGATTAAATTTATTCTAATTCCTCACTCCAGCTAATAACTTCCGCATCTTCTATACTTACTTCTCCTAAACACAAAATATGGGGTATGTATACAAATATGCCAAACTTATTTCCACGTTTATGTTCTTTTTCAAAATAGGTCTGTGTGTCTTCCGGGATATGGGTCAGTTCTGAGAATTTTTTTAAATCAATAAGTTCGACATCTTTGCCATCTATCTCTGCAGCTGTGCCTTTATCATTTTCTTTTTGATACCGGTAAACCGCGATTTTATTGTTTAAAAGATTATTAATTGGAATTTTATAAAATAATAAATTCGTCTTAACATTTACACCGATCGTCTTTAAAGAACGATACACATGATAAGGGTGAATTAGTAAAAAGAAAATAACATCATTCCATAAGCAGTCTAGTCTAGGTACTATACGTTTCAACAGTTTCACTCAATCGGGATGGTCACTATATTTCTTTCTGTATTCCTTATAAAGTTCCACATTTTTTTCTTTTAAACTATTCAAGGATACCAACTTATTATCAACCATTTTGTTTGGAACCATATGGTAAACATACTCCATTTAATGCTACCTCCTTTAATATTCGATATCATTCCAAATTGTTATGTTGTATCTAATCCATTCGTCGATTTGTTCTTGATTAAAATATTTTTCTTCACCGATTTGAATATAAGGAATATAAGTGTACGTATCAAAACTGGAGAGTATTTCTCTACTACTGTCTTGTTTCCGAATAATAGCTGTTAATTTTTCTTTATTTAAATTCAAATAAGATGCAGCTTCCTCCAATGTTAGTAAGCCTTTAGTAGAACTATCTACCATTTGCACGTGTTCGTTTTCTCCATTAGAAACACTATTCCCTAGCTGAAAAGCTAAGAAAAATATAGCTATACTCAATAAAACAATTGATAGGCTCAAAAAATGCTTGCTCAAACTGATTTTCCTCCTTTGCTTATTTAAATGACATTCTTTAATAACTTAATAAAATCCTTTATTTCTCTACAAATATCAAAAGCGCAAACACCTGGCCCTGCCCCAATGTAGCAAACGAGAGGGATGAATGAAATGACGCACATAATAGGGATAATGCGTCTTAAGGTAGCTACTAGCCTCTGCTCTTGCCGCACGCTACGGCAAACAGATGCACCATAGTCATCGTTATCTCAATACAAATAAAGAGCTATTTTGAGAATTGGTTGCTTTCACGGGCAATTTGGTTGCTCTCGGATTAATTTGGTTGCTTTCAGACCAGAATTGATTGCTTTCAATGAACGATTGGTTGCCCTTAGCCATTTACTGGTTAATTAAATTCCGTAAACTGGATAAAATCCCATTTTTGGTAGGTTGATATTGAGCCAGCAAAGGAATAAACCTATTTTTTTCACGTTATCTCCTCCGCTCATATTCATTCCATTATTAGTACGTTCTAGCAAACTATATAGTTCCAAAATTCAGTCTCCTTCTAATACATACAGCTACAAAACGAATGACAAGCATACTATAGGTGTAGTACTAAAAAGGAGGGGAATCCAATTTTTAACGATTACTTAGATTTATTAGCTTATTTTGGTATAGGGGGTGCGCATCCTGGAGGATTTACTTTAACTAAATCTATATTGGAAGTCGAAAATATTCAACCAATGGAGGCGGTATTAGATGTAGGATGTGGAACGGGACAAACTGCAGCTTTTTTAGCGGAAAGTTATCATTGCCAAGTAACTGCGATAGATAAACATCCTATCATGGTTGAAAAAGCGGAGGAAAGACTTAAAAATAGAAATCCCCCTATTCGGTTGATAGAGGGGGACGTAGAAAAATTAATATTTGCCAATGATTCCTTCGACTTAGCTATTGCTGAGTCGGTAATCGTCTTTACTAATATTTCGAAAACATTATGTGAACTTGCACGTGTGTTAAAAAAAACTGGTAGGATGATCATCATAGAAATGACGGCCGAACAAATTCTACCACTTGCATTGCAAAAAAAAATTCATCAATTATACGGTATAGAGGAAGTTTTAAGGGAAGATGAGTGGATATCGAAATTACAGCAAGCTGGCTTCACTAGAATTGAAATAATAAAAACTCCATCCGAACTAGCACCAAGTGAACTTCTTGACATCAATCAATCCAAAAACATCCATTCAAAATTCTACGACCTATTGGATGAGCACCAACAATTTATACTTCAATCCGATCATTTCATCGGCTACCGGGTATTTAAATGCCATTTAACTTAATAGGAAAGTCAGAACCCTCGATTATTTCCTTAGCAGATTTCTTATATAATACATTGTTTACAAAAGGTCCATGTTTCTTTTGAAAACTATCTACAAGTTGAAACCCTATATGATAACCAATCCATTTCGGCAAGCGACCTCCATCTTTACCAAATAAATAAAGTTGATGATTTTTAACTCCTTCAACTTTTAAAGAAGGTATAAAATATTTTTTCCATATGGCGAGAGCTTCTTCCAATGAATAAAGATTTATCCAAGGCGCTAGCCACTCTTCGCCGTATAAGTCCTTAACTGCATATTCTCCCAGCCCTTCAATAATTAACGAATCCATTAATGTAATCTTACTTGGTGCTTGATCCAAATAATCTAATCTGCACGCATGATTATACTCGTGAGCAAAGAGTGCCTTTATCTCTTCCATCTGAAGATCAGGAGATAAAAACAAAAATAATGCGCCTTTATAAGCAATGCCATTTTTTTTAGGTGTTTCCTTTCTTGCTTTTTTAGTTGCATTTTTTATCGGGAAAATGTAGATAGAAACTTTCGGACCATTCCACCGTTTTCTTAATGATTTATATTCTGTTTTCACGATTTGCCACATATTTTGTGCTTCCATTCTTTTCACAGTCTCTTGAATGTTTCGCCACTCCCCAGGTTGAAATAATCCATTCCTTAGAAGTTCATACTGTACTACTTCTGGAGTTAATGTGGGAAATAATTTCATGAGAGGTCCGCCTATTATTTCAGAATGTTTAGTAGAGGCCCCTCTTCCTGATTGTTCTTCGCATTGTTCAACAAATTTATAAAGAAGGTTCTGTGTTTGAATCACTGGCATGCATCTCTTCCTTTTTCTTTTTACTTTTAAAATATGTTTACCTTTCAAATCATTCTGGAAACTTGATATTTTTAGTAATCCATCATTCAGTAGACGATTGTCTTTCGTGCCAATTTAGGAGACGCATATGTTAATAGGACATACATGTATGTAATTTGTCTCGAGAGGAGGACGAATATGAATCGTTCTGAGTTATACAATCAATGTTGTAGGTATCATGGACAAAGAGTGAGAATAACTTGTCGTGATGGCAGAGTTCACACGGGTGAAATTACAAGAGTTAACAGAAATACAGTTTGGATTCGACCAGATGCAGAATTTGGTGGGTATGGATTAGGTTTCTTTGGCGAAGGATTTGGAACTGGCTTTGGCATAGCGCTCGGTGCTATTACAGGAATCGCACTAGCATCTTTATTTTTTTGGTAAAACATATCCTATCCTATTCAAATACATTCCATAATGCTTATCTGTAGGAAATAAGAAAGGGAATGAGGCTATCCTCGATGTCAATTTGTGACTTGGAGGATAGTCTTTTCTAATGTTAAATTCATTTGTAAAAATTTCTCCTAAATCTTCTAAGAGTTCAAAATTCTCAAAGTTAATGTGTATAATAAAATGATAGAGTATATAAAATCAATTACTCAAAAAGGAGAACTACATAATGTCAGATAAGAAAATTGGATCAACTCCGCAAGAGAATCAACCAACTTGGTTACAAAGTTATATTGATTCTCCGGAAAAACAACGACAATTATATAGACGAACATTGATCATCGTTGTCATTTCACAAATATTCGGTGGGGCAGGGCTTGCAGCAGGGGTAACTGTAGGAGCACTTCTTGCACAGGATATGCTTGGTACAGACAGCTTTGCAGGAATTCCGGTTGCATTGATCACTTTGGGTTCTGCTGCGGCTGCACTACTTGTAGGACGATTATCTCAACGTTTCGGCCGACGTTTTGGACTAGCAACAGGATTCTTGACTGGTGGTATCGGTGCGATTGGAGTAGTGATAGCAGCAACTACTAATAATATTCTTCTTCTATTTGCATCTCTGTTAATCTATGGTGCCGGTACTGCTACAAACTTACAGGCGCGATATGCAGGTACAGACCTAGCAATGCCAAAACAGCGGGCAACTGCAATAAGTATTGCAATGGTATCAACTACTTTCGGGGCTGTGGCAGGTCCAAACTTAGTCGAAGTGATGGGAGAGTTCGCCGCATCGATTGGGGTTCCCGCCCTTGCAGGTCCGTTCATTCTATCTGCGGCAGCCTTTATACTTGCCGGTTTAGTTCTACTTATTTTGCTTCGCCCTGATCCTTTTAATGTTGCGAAAGCAATTGCAGAAGTAAAAGCCGCAAACAATAGTAAACATTCAGATGCTGAATCTATTACGTTAGCAAATAACAAACCATTAATTATCGTTGGTGCTACGGTAATGGTCTTAACACAAATTGTCATGGTAGCAATTATGACGATGACCCCTATACATATGGGGCATCATGGACATAGTTTAAAAGAGGTCGGTCTAGTTATCGGCTTTCATATAGGTGGGATGTACCTACCATCTCTTGTAACGGGAATACTCGTCGACAAGGTTGGACGAACGGCAATGGCTATCGCTGCCGGGGCTACCTTACTCCTAGCTGGTATTATTGCTGCTACAGCACCTACCGATTCAATCCCAGTACTAATCATCGCACTCACTCTACTGGGCATTGGTTGGAACTTTGGATTAATAAGTGGTACGACACTTATCGTAGATGCTACTAATCCGTATACTCGAGCAAAAACGCAAGGATCTGTTGATGTATTGATCGCTTTGGTGGGGGCGTCTGGCGGAGCGCTATCTGGTATGGTGTTAGCTCATTCTAGTTATACAACACTATCACTTGCCGGGGGGATCCTTTCACTATTGCTTATCCCAGTAGTTATTTGGTCCCGAAGCAAACAAAGTAATTCTTAAATTTATAATAATGGGTACCAGGTTATCAATGAATTGTGTGATAACCTGGTACCCTAAAATCATTTCAATCCTTGCGTTAAATCTTCTATTAAATCTTCCACATCTTCAATCCCAACTGAGATTCTTACAAGCCCATCTGTAATACCTAATTCTAACCTGCGATCCCTAGGAATCGATGCATGCGTCATTCTAGCTGGTACGGATATTAAGCTTTCCACAGCTCCCAAACTTTCCGCTAATGTAAAGTATCGTAGCTTGGCAAGTAAGGCATCTGCTTTTTCTCCACTTCCTACATCAAAAGAAATCATTCCACCGAAACCAGTCGTTTGTTTTTTCATCAGTTCGTGTCCAGGGTGATCTGTAAGCCCTGGATAATATACTTTTCCAACAGCTTCATGATTAGTCAAAAATTCAGCAATTCGCTGTGCATTGGACTGATGCTCTTCCATACGAAGTCCGAGCGTTTTAATACCGCGCATTAATAACCAAGAATCTTGAGGTCCAAGTACTGCTCCAATCGCATTTTGTACGAAATGTAAATCGGTCGCAAGCGCTTCGGAATTGACAACTACTAACCCCGCTACTACATCGCTATGTCCTCCAATATATTTCGTCGCACTATGAAGGACAATATCTGCTCCGAGCGGAATTGGTTGCTGGAAATAAGGTGACATAAACGTGTTATCTACAATGGTGAGCAGTCCTTTTTCTTTGGCAAGTTTTGCGACAGCTTCTATGTCTGTAATCTTCAATAAAGGATTTGTCGGAGTTTCCAAAAATATCGCTTTCGTATTTTCTAACACAGATGCCTCTACTACGGCTATATCACTCGTGTCCACAAAAGTTGCTTCAATTCCAAAACGATTCAATACTTTCGTCATCACACGATAAGTTCCACCATATACATCATCCGTTAAAATGATGTGGTCACCTTTGTTAAAAAGCATCATCACTGAACTCGTTGCAGCCATCCCGGAAGCAAATGCAAATCCAGCTACACCGCTCTCCAAATCACTTATTAATACTTCCAATGCATGGCGAGTAGGATTTCCGGTACGTGAATATTCATAGCCTTTGAAATTTCCGACTGCTTCTTGTTTATACGTACTCACTTGATAAATCGGTGTTGATACGGCTCCAGTTGCTTCATCGCCAACAATACCTGCATGAATCAGTTTCGTTTTCGCACGCATTTACTCTTCCTCCTTAAACACCTTATACACATCTTGACTTAAATAACGTTCGCTTGAGTCTGGAAAAATAGTGACAATATGGCTTCCTTCTTTTGCAACTTCTGCTTCTTTCAAAGCAGCAAAAAAAGCGGCTCCTGACGAACTACCAACAAGTAATCCTTCTTGCCCTGACAATGCTCGTAATTGTGAAAAAGCATCTTCATCACGTACTGTATGAATTGCATCAAAATAAGATTGGTCCATAAACGGAGGTAAAAACTCCATTCCAATCCCTTCCGTCACGTGCGAACTAGCAACTCCACCATTCAAAATAGATCCAACTGGCTCTACTATGACTGTTTTTATATTAGCATTTCGTTCTTTCAAAAATGTAGATGTTCCCATAAATGTCCCACCTGTACCGGCACCAGCAACAAACACATCAATTTGCCCATCTAAATCTCTCCAAATTTCCGGCCCCAGTGTTTTTTCATAAGTAGCTGGATTCGCTGGATTGGAAAACTGGGAAGGTGAAAAAGCATTTGGGATGATCGCAACTAGTTCACGAGCTTTATCAATCGCTCCTTGCATCCCAAGAGACGTCTCTGTATGGACAATCTCCGCTCCTAAAGCGCGCATTAATGTTTGTTTTTCTACACTAAATTTTTGAGGAACGATAAAGATTACTTTGTACCCTTTCCCAATTGCGGCAAGGGCAATACCTATTCCGGTATTTCCAGCAGTTGGTTCGATAATCGTCCCACCAGGTTTTAGCTTTCCAGTTTCTTCTGCAGCCTTGATCAAAGATAAACCGAGTCGATCCTTCACGCTTCCACCTGGATTTAAATATTCCAACTTTGCAAAAATCCTGCAATTGTTTGGAATCGAAATATGCGTAATTTCAACAATAGGCGTTCTTCCTATTAATTCCTGGACACTACGAAAATAGTTCATTATGCTTCCTCGTGATAGATTTGACGCCATTCATCTTTTTTAGCGAGCATTTCGGTCGCAATTTCTTTTGCACCTTCTAAACTATGACTCGCTGCCCATCCACATTGCACTTCATTGCATGCTGGCACTTCTGTTGCTTGTAGTACATCTTGTAATGTTTTTTCTAGAATTTCTAAAATTTCATCATAGTTTTCATGATTAATAACCGATAAATAAAATCCAGTTTGGCATCCCATTGGACTAAGGTCTACCACTTGATCTGTATGGTTACGAATATTTTCTGCCATTAAATGCTCAAGCGAATGCAAAGCTGGCATTTTCATATGCTCTTTATTTGGCTGCTTAAAACGAATATCGTATTTATAAATTTCATCTCCACGAATTCCTTCTTTTGTACCTGCTAAACGGACAAATGGTGCTGCTACCTTTGTGTGATCTAAGTTAAAACTTTCTACATTCATTTTTTGCATTTTTATCGCTCCTATCATTTTTTAGCATCCATTAACCAAACAAAATCATTCATTTTCGTGAAACGTACTTGAAAGCCTGCCTCATCGAATAATTTTGATAAGATTGGGATCGTCGTATAATATTCTCTTTCTAGATCGTCTGCTACATGATGAAATCCACGTGCTCTTTCTTTTACAATTTGTGCTTGTTTTGCATCCTCTGATATAAAAGCCGTATCGGCAAATACCACTTTTCCGTTTGTCGGTAGAAGCGCTGCATACTTTCGTAATGCTTCCCTTTTTTCCGCATCGGTTAAATGATGGAATACATACGTGCTGACAAATCCATGGATATTATCAGTTCCTGTTTCAAATTGTAACAAGTCACCATCCACTACTTTAATAGAAGGAAAACGCGCAGCAGTCGCATAACGCATCTTTGTATTAGGTTCGATACCGATTACCGAAATACCTGCCTCTATTAACTTTGCTGTTAAATTTCCAGTTCCTGTTCCAAATTCGACTACAGGGCCTGAAACGCTCGATACAACTGCATTTAATATTTTCTCATATCCTTCAAATACATCGCGATACTCCGGATCTTCTCCAGCAACCGAAGACTCGTATGTTTCCGCCCAATCGTCAAAAATATCGACAAACTCCCTGCCCATTTGTTAACCCCTTTTTAAACTACATTATTCCGAGTTAATTACTTTGAATTAGGCGTAACATTAATAGTTATATCATAATTAACCAAATTGTCAAACAAAAAAGAAGTTCTCTACAATTAGAGAACCCCTTCCAAAATTTACAATGGAAAAAATAACGGTATAACAATCATCATGACTACGAACATAATAATTTGCAGGGGAATTCCCGCTTTCATAAAATCGAAAAACTTATAACCGCCCGCTGTCATCACTAAAGCATTTGTCGGTGATGCAACTGGTGTTGCAAATGCCATACTAGATGAAACTGCGATAGCTATTAAAAACGTATACGGATTTGCTCCCATGCTAATCGCCGCACTCATCGCAATAGGTGCAAACAAAACAGCCGTAGCAGTATTACTTATAAATTGTCCAAATACCATCGTTATAAAATAGATGCCCATAAGTACACCCATTGCCCCGAAGCCGCCGAGCAGATTAATAATTCCCTCTGAAAGAATGACCATTCCTCCCGTTTTCTCTAGAGCTGTAGCCATCGGAAGCATCGCAGCTATTAATACAATACTCTCCCAGTTCATCTTTCCATATGCATCATCCATATTTCGCAAGCATCCTGTTACAATCATTAAAACTGCTCCAATTAAAACAGAAATGACAGCGGGAAAAACTTCAGAAATCATGAGAATAATCATGAATAGCATAATTGCCCCTGCAATTGGGGCTTTTCCGCTAGCAGCAGCAATACTTGCATGTTCTTTTGGCTGCCCTACAACGACGACATCTTGCATAGCTTTTGACAGTAATTCTATCTCATCCCATGCTCCTTGCACTAAAAGCGCATCACCAAAACGAAGGCGGACATCTGCCATTTCACTAAGTACATAATCCCCTTTACGATTAACACCTAGTATATTCAAATTATACTTTTCCCGAAAACCTATGCTACCAACCGTTTCGTTTATCAAACTAGAATGTGGAGTTAATAGCACTTCCGCAATCCCTAACTGTTTCGATACAAGTATGTCTGCTTCCGATTCTTTCTCAGCAATTTCTAGTAAAAAATCCTTTGCAAGCTTATTCATACTACTAAATGCACCTTGCACAAATAATATATCCTTGGCATGTATGATACTAGTTGGTCCGGCCATTTCTTGATATGTAATCGGTAAAAGGTTTATGCCCTCTATCGATTTACGATCTATTTTCAGAATAGCTAAATGGTACTTAGCCGGAAGCTTTAACTCAGCCAGTTGCTTTCCGATCATCGGTGAATTTTCCGAAACCTTTAAACGATGTAAATGTCCGCCAAGTTCATAGTCGATTGCCAATTGTTTCGGCGAGAGCTTATGTCCATCTTTTAAGGCGTTTTTATTTTTAGCATTTGGTAAAACAACATTGCGAGCCACAACAAAATAAAGAATACCTACAATAATAGCAATAACTCCAACTGGCGTAATTTCAAAAAAACCAAGCTTTTTATAACCATTATCCACCAGCACTTGGCTAACGATTAGATTTGCTGGCGTTGCAATTAGCGTCAAAAGCCCGGACAAACTACTGATATAGGAAAGCGGTATTAAATACTTTGACGGACTACTATTAATACTGATCGCAATACTAATAACAATCGGAAGCATTAATGCGACCGTTCCTGTGTTACTCATAAATGCTCCAACTATACCGGTAATAACGAGTAATAAGATAAATAATCTATTTTCACTTTTTCCAGACCATTTAAGAAGTAAATTCCCAGCCGTCTGTGCAATTCCCGTCCGCACAATTCCCGCGCCTACAACAAACAGTCCCGCAATCATGATCACGACAGAATTCGAAAAACCAGCAAGCGCTTCTGTTGGTTCTAAAACTCCTGTAATAACAAATGCCAATAAAGCCAAAACAGCAACCAAATCTGCTCGCACCCGATTGCTTATAAATAACACGATACTTATCGCTAAAATACTAAAGGTAATAATAAGCTGCATACCCACATGCGCCCTTTCCATCAAGTAATACTTCTATTATATAAGAAGCGAGGAGCAAGTACTTCATCCTAACTATCTCGTTAATTAAATATTTCACAAAATACCACATACATTTCACTAAAATCTGTTTTTACAACTATATGTACTGAAATTACAACTAAAATTACTTTCCATACAAAAATGCAGCGGGGAACTTAATCCTCGCTGCATTCGCACATAGAGCCTTGATATATTACAAAAAACTAATGTAATGATAGATGGTAATTCTCTTATTGCCTTATCAATGTCTATTTTTCTATATACTTCATTAAAACAGGATCTAAATAATCTTCTTTTAAGGAGTGATTGTTTTCAATGAAGTCTAATACATTCGTTTCCTCTAACAATACAAACAGAAACTCTTCAAATTCTGGACGCTCTCCTTTATCTGTTAAACGCTGATTATGTTCTTGAAATAATCTCCGTAGTTCATACATAGATAAATCAACTTTTAGTTCAAACATAACTGCCCAAAAATCATAAGTTCCTTTACTTTTCAAAAACCTTGGGGCAAACGAGTTCACATATGGGGCTTTGATAAGCACGCCCATTTCCTCTTCTAATTCTTTACCAATACTTTTCTCCAAATTAAATACAGAGCCATCCAAATCAGACTCGTCTAAACCTCCACCAGTAAATTGCAATCTTCCCGGGGTAGAAGTATGTTCATTCATTCGGCCGAAAGCAATATAATTGTCACTCGTAATAACGGTTACACAAGTGAATATGACTTTACAAGGAAATGCACAACCTTCATGACGGATTGTGTATAGAAAGTGTTTATAGTCTGTTTTCGCTACTGTCACTTTAAGTTCTTTCAGCGTATTATCAATTTGAGTGATTGTGAATACTTCCCCATTACGCAAATGTGGATTAATTTTAATCTGGTTGTCCCAAAATTTTTCATGCTGTTCCTTTATACTTTCCGGCAATTCGACTGGCACCGGCTCATACTTAACTAGAACTTTGGTGGGTATTTCTTGGATCAGTATTGGTTTCATTTTATACACTCCAAGTCTTTTAATTGCAAATCCTTCGTAAATAAGTTTTTATAGCAAAGCACACTCAACATCATGCTCGTAATGGCAGACGAACTAGTAAACACGAAAATGATTAATATTTGATAGCGAACAGCTTCCACTGGATCTGCTCCAGCAATAATCATTCCAGTCATCATCCCAGGGAGTTGCACTAGTCCTACTGTTTTCATTGCATCAAGGGTCGGAATCATACTAAACTTTACTGATCGCTTCAGCACATCTTGCACTGCTTGTTGACTCGTTGCACCAAGCGCTAATAATGTCTCAATTTCTCCTTTAGAGCTTTCTGTTTCCCGTTTTAATTGCGTTAAAAACAATCCGCAAGCAACCATCGCATTCCCAATCGTCATCCCGCTAAGAGGAATAATGTATTGTGGAGTTGCTTCAATAATTTGTAAGCCCAGTAAAAGCCCCATCATTAAGATTTCCATTGTTGCAATCGACAGAATGATTCTCCAAACAACACCGGTCATACCTTTTGCCCGCTTTGCTGCATTTAGTGCGGCTACGACAATCATGACGCAAATAATTAATACAATAAAGAGCAGATTCTCTGATTGAAATACAAATTGCAGCACGTATCCAACAGCCAGTAACTGAATCGCCGAGCGCACTGTGCCAATTGCAATATCCTTTTCCAAATCAAGCTTTTGCCAGACAGACAGCAGCATCGTAATAACGACAAATAATAAGGTAAAACTTAATGCTAATAAACTCATAATGTTACCGTACTAGTAAACGAATTGTGATTTTCAAAAAATGTGTCTGTCTCGCAATCAATTGCTAGTGTCCCATTTTCCATAAACCATATTCGATCACTTACCTTTTTCGCTTGTTCCAAATCATGGGTCACCCAAATAAACGTTCTTTTTTCAATCTCACTCCATGTGACCAGTAAATTTTCCACATACGCTTTACTTTGCTGGTCAAGAGATGCCGTCACTTCATCTAGCAATAAAATAGAAGGTCCGAGTAGCAAAGAACGGACTAAGGCAACTCGCTGCTTCTCTCCTCCAGATAAATCAGCCGCTTTTTTCGTCCAATCCAGCGTTTCTAGGCCTACTTCTTTCATTAATTTCCGGGCAAGTTTGTCATCAAATGTTTCATTATGTAATTTGCTAACGGTTTTTAAATTATCTTCAATTGTCCCTGGTAACATAATTGCTTGCTGAGCTACATAAGTTACCTTTGTACGCCAAACCCGAGCCTCCATTTCGCTCTCCTGAATCCCGTTGAAACGAATTTTTCCGCTATCGGCATTATCAAGTAGTGCAAGCATACGTAAAAGCGTACTCTTTCCTTGACCAGATTTACCGAGTAAAGCGATACGCTCCGAACTAGCTATTGTAGCGGTAAAATTGGAAAATAAATAAGCGCCTTTCCTTTGTTTTTCAGTATGCCAATAATTTTTCGTTAAATCTATTATTTCAAATAAAGCTGTCATTCTTGTTCTTCCCACTCTTCTCTTAGTAACCCCATACGAATAGAATCATAATAAACTCCGTTATAATAACGGCATTTTCTTAGGCGTGCTTCCATCGTCATTCCTAACTTTTCTCCAACTTTGATCATACGCTCGTTGCCAGACCAAGTTGTATAGCCTACGCGGACAAGTGGTAATTCTTTGAATAAATGCCTAATCCACTTACGAAGGGCTTTCGTTCCAATTCCTCCACTCCAATACCGTGGATCATATATAACGATACCCATTTCTAGCCAAAGCGATTCTTCATGTTCCCAGTAGTAACAAAGTGATCCTATTATTTCGCCACTTACATAAATACCCCACATATCGTCTTGATTTATCAGTTGATCTTTTTTCTCTAAAAATTGCTCTAATGTTTTCGGCTCGTATGGAAAGTATGGAGCATCCCACTTTTTCCACTCTGGCGATGCTTCTTTTGCACTTAATTCCCAAAGTCGTATAATTTCTGTTTCTACTATCGGTCTTATCGTAATATCTTGCAATCCCATGACCCCCGTCCTACTTGCATATACATAATATTATCACAATTTCGTTCATATGACCGTATCCTCCGTGCACTTCGTTGTGTTAAAGTGTTATATAACAAAAGTATTTTTGGAAAAAGGAGTGACACAACTTTGGGTGGAAATCAGCAACTACAACGAGGACTTGAACAACGGCATATCACCCTCATGTCATTAGGTGCGGCAATTGGGGTCGGATTATTTTTAGGCTCTGCAACAGCTATTCGGTTAGCCGGACCCGCAATTCTTATATCTTACATAATTGGTGGGTTTGTAATTTTAATAATTATGCGTGCACTTGGAGAAATGGCGGTACATAATCCTGTTTCCGGTTCATTTAGTAGATACGCGCAGGATTACCTAGGACCACTTGCAGGTTACATAACCGGATGGAATTATTGGTTTTTATGGGTTGTTACATGTATGGCTGAAATTACAGCCGTAGGCGTATATATGCAAATGTGGTACCCAGATACACCTCCTTGGATTTGGGCATTAGCGGCACTTGTGATAATGACAATTGTAAACTTAATCGCTGTAAAAGCTTATGGAGAATTCGAATTTTGGTTTGCTCTAATTAAAATTATCGCAATTTTAGCAATGATTTTCATTGGATTTGGAGTAATCATTTTCGGTATTGGGAATGGCGGAATGGCTGTTGGGATCAGCAATCTATGGTCAAATGGTGGGTTTGCGCCAAATGGGGTTACGGGTGTTTTAATGTCTTTACAAATGGTCATGTTCGCATATTTAGGTGTAGAAATGATTGGTGTGACTGCAGGTGAAGCAAAAGATCCGAAAAAGGTTATCCCACGAGCAATCGATACTGTTTTCTGGCGTATTCTTATTTTTTATGTTGGGGCTCTTTTCGTCATTATGTCCATCTATCCATGGAATGAGATTGGCCAAAATGGAAGTCCATTCGTTTTAATGTTTGAAAAAATCGGCATCGGACCGGCTGCTGGCATTATTAACTTTGTCGTATTAACGGCAGCACTTTCTAGCTGTAATAGTGGTATTTTCAGTACAGGTCGTATGTTATTTAACTTAGCGGAACAAAAGCAAGCTTCCCCTAATTTCAATCGAATTAACGGAGCAGGGGTACCCGCTAGAGCGATTCTATTTTCTGCCGTTTTATTATTAGTTGGTGTTTTATTGAATTATCTTGTTCCAGAAAAAGTATTTATTTGGGTAACAAGTATTTCAACTTTCGGGGCTGTTTGGACTTGGGGAATTATTTTGTTGTCACAGTTAAAATTCCGGAAAAGCCTTTCCAAAGAGCAGATTTCCAAGTTATCATATAAAGCATTGTTCTATCCATTTGGGTCGTATCTAGCCCTTGCCTTCTTAGTATTAGTGCTTGGGCTTATGGCTTATTTTCCCGATACACGCATTGCGTTAATCGTGGGACCTATTTGGATTGTCTTCTTAATATTTATGTATTTTAATAAAGGTTTGCATAAGAAATGATTTAATCAAGTGTGAGATTGATTAATTCACCTAAAACCCCTTCATTTCAACTAAGAAATGAAGGGGTTTCTTTTTCTATCAAATATATTTCTCAAACCAACTAATGATTTGTTCTAATCTAGTTTGTCGTAAATTAGGTAATCCAACTCTAGAAAGATTATGATCCGCTTGTGGGAAACGTACAAAACTTGTTTCTTTCCCCATTGCTTTTAGCGTTGTATATAATTGTTGCCCTTGTTCAATCGGACAACGATAGTCATTTTCACTATGCAAAATGAGCAATGGTGTCTGCACATTCGATGCATATTTCAATGGAGAAGCGTCCCAGAGTTTCTCTATATCTTTCATATCTCCGCCAATTTGCCAAGGCGTAAAGTAATATCCAATATCAGAAACACCATAAAAGCTAATCCAATTTGAAATCGATCGCTGGGTAACCGCCACTTTGAATCGATTCGTATGACCAACAATCCAGTTCGTCATAAACCCTCCGTAACTACCTCCAGTTACGCCAAGTTGCGATTCGTCAATCCAGTCATTTTCCGCTAGTACATAATCGAGTCCTGCCATTATATCCTCGTAGTCCCCGCCTCCATAATCACCACGCACTGCATCGACTAATTGCTGACTATATGAATGACTACCACGCGGATTCACATATAATACACCGTACCCTTTTGCAGCTAACAATTGAAGTTCATGGAAAAATGTGTTGGCATACATCGTATGTGGTCCACCATGAATTTCTACAATAAGCGGATACTTTTTCCCTTTTTCATAGCCTACTGGTTTCATTAACCAGCCGTGAACGTCCCAATCTTTAGCACCTTTATAAACAATTGCTTCTGGCTCAGAAAGCTCTAGTTCATTTAATAATGCTTCATTAAAATTTGTAAGTTGAACTCTTTCACCAGTCGCTAAATTTTGCTTAAATAATTCCCCGGGAAATATTGCGTTACTTATTGTCGCAAGGGTGTATATGCCTGTCGCATCTATATCATACCCATATACATGTTCATTTTCCGCTGTTGCGGGATAGACTGCACCATCTAATGAAGCAAAATAAAGTCGAACGTCTCCCATTGTAGACAATTGAAAGTATAAGTGATTACCTTCTGTCCACACTACATCTGGTACACTTACACCTTGCTGAACATCTCCACCAGAATAATCCCCTACCGGTGCGTCAATTCCTTCTGTTAATACTTGACGAATTCCTGTGCTCACTTCATAAACATATACTTCCGCATGTGTTGCGTTTTCATATTGTCGATTGCTGCCAGTAAAGGCAATATACTTGTCATCTTTTGAAAAAGCTGCTCCCCCGTAATAACCATCTTCTTCTACTAGTACTGTTTCTTCTTTTGATTCTATATCTACTAGCAACAACGGTTGGCGGAATGAGAAATCTTGATTTTCCTCCCTATTAACCCCCATCACAAGTTTCTTTCCATCATGTGAAATAGCCTGTAAGTTATAATTGTATGAACCTTCTGTAAACTGCCTTATTTCTTCTGTAGCAATATCGATATAGCCAATATGTTTATATGTATCTTTCGGCAGTAAGCCAACACCATCTGCATGATATTTCATTTTTTCTACAATATAAGCTTCCGGTAATTTATTTTCCTCTTTTTCCACCTCATCCGTCCATGCTTTTCCTTCTTTTAATGATGCAACAAACCATATTTTTTGGCCACATGGGGACCAAAGAAAGCTGGAAATTCCTTTTTCTACCTTTGTTAATTTCTTTGCTTCTCCACCACTTGTTGATAAGACATATACTTGATTGTTCTCTTCTCGGTTTGATAAGAATGCAATGTATTTTCCATCTGTTGACCATTTCGGAGTGGATATTCGTTCTTTCTTATGCGTCCATTGCGTTACTACTTTTGTTTCTATGTTTACATGGTATAAATAGGCATAATATGCATTATGTTTTTCATCCATTTCCGTACGAATAAATACAGCTTCTTTTCCGTTCGGTGCAATAACCGGGTTTGTAACCGATTGCAAATTAAATAAATCCTTTGCCTCTAATTTTCTTTTCGTCATCTTTCTATTCCTCACTTTCAAAACGATTCTTTCATGTATTTCGACACTCGAAACCTTTTTCCTTCTTTAGTTAAAAATTAAGCTTGAAAATGAAAAAACAAAATTTCCACAGTTTTTCGTCTGTATGAATCCAATAAATGGATTAGGGCAACCAATTGATCATCGAAAGCAATCAAATCTACTCCGAAAGCAACCATTTCAGCACGAGAGCAACCAAATTACCAGTGAAAGTAACCAATTCTCAAAATAGCTCTATACTTGATGTGAAACTTGGATGATTTCAACAATTATAGGGTAATATGTATTAAAACTCGTCTAACTAGCCAGTCTAGTATTTGTTATAACCAAAAAGCCACTTCATCAAGAAGCGGCTACTATGTGTTTATTGTACAGTTTGTCCTTTCAACGAACGGCGCAAAATTTTTCCAGTTGTGTTTTTTGGCAATTCCTCTAAAAACTCAAATCGTTTAGGAACTTTATATTTTGCTAGTTTTTCGGCACAATAATGCTGCAATTGTTCTTCCGATAAAGAAGCATCTTTCTTCACAACAAAGGCTAACACTTCTTCCCCAAAAGTAGGATCCGGCACTCCGACTACCGCCGCTTCTACAATACTAGGATGTTCAAAAAGAACTTCTTCTACTTCACGTGGATAGACATTATATCCTCCCACAATAATCATATCTTTCTTTCGATCGACAATATAAAAATAACCGTCTTCGTCTTGTTTAGCGAGGTCGCCCGTATATAGCCAACCATCCCGAATCGCATTGGCCGTTTCTTCTGGCATTTTATAATAGCCCTTCATCACATTTGGTCCACGGACGATTAGTTCACCGACTACTCCAGCAGGAACCTCTTCCCCTAATTCATTCACTACTTTGTTTTCCACATTCACAATATCTGTTCCAATCGAACCTGGTTTACGGTCTCGATCAATCGGATTGAAGCAAGTTACTGGTGATGCTTCAGATAATCCATACCCTTCTGATATCCTTACATGGAACTTGTCCTCAAAATTATGCAATAAGGCAACTGGCAATGAAGAGCCACCGGAAATTGCTAAACGTATGGATGCAAAATTCTCCACTTTATCTTCTGGGAATTGATACAAGAAATTGTACATCGTCGGCACTCCTGCAAAAACAGTCGCTTTTTGTTCGCGTGCAATAGAGAATACCTCTTGCGGGCTAAATCTAGGAACTAGTAATATGGTAGCACCCATTAATAATGGTGCATTCACTACAACCGTTAAAGCAAAGACATGAAATACAGGTAGTGTCGCAATGACGCGATCATCTGTATTAATACTTAAATACTCTGCTGTGTCACGAGCGTTCGAATAGATATTATTATATGTAAGCATGGCACCTTTAGGATGTCCCGTAGTACCTGATGTATACAAAATAACTGCCGTATCATCCGCTGAAATTTCAACAGGTTTTACCAGTTCCCCAGCAATTGCAAGTAATGATGAAAACGATTTCACTTTTACTTTCAATTCGTCAGAAAGTCCAGCTAACTTTTCCGGCGTATCTGCTTGCGTTTCACAAATAATATAATTTTCCACCGTCGTGAATACATTTGCCGCCTTTTCTACTAAAGATAATAGTCCATCAAGTGCAATAATCGCTTTTGCATCACTATTTTTCACAATATAACTAATTTCATCAGGTGTATAAATAGGATTAATCGGTACTGCAGTTGCCCCTAATCTCATTGTTGCATATAAAGAAATTAAAAAATGTGGTGTATTCCCGAGTAAAAACCCTACATGGTCTCCTTTTTGAATTCCTAACGCTTGCAGCCCATATGCAAATCGTTCTACCGATTCTTCAAATTGTGCATATGTCGTGTCTTTCCCCATAAAGTGATATGCTATTTTGTCTGGATGCTTGGATGCAATTTGTTGAACTTGTAAAGCTAAACTCATTTTCCCATCTCCCATTTTTTATTTGAATGAGTACTCATTCATAATCCCCATATTCATTATATAAAAAAGGTTTAGACTATTCAATCACAAAAGAAGATTGCATATAGCAATCTTCTTTCACTCTTGTATATGTGCAATATATCTCCAACGAATTAAGTAAAAATAGGATACTTGAATAACCGTAAATACGATAAGCACGATTAACATTTCCATCGCAATGGATACCGCAGCTAGATCCACCCAAAATGCCTGCAGGAAGATAAATGAAAATGTACTATGGACCATTGCAAGTCCCCAAGGTAAGAAGAATTGTGGCACCAACTGTCGATTCACGATTTTCACTAATTCTTGATCCGTAACACCCATTCTTCTAAGAACGTCAAATTGCTTTTTATCCCTTTCCAAATCGGTATACAGTTTAAAATAGACAAAACTTCCGGCCGCAAGTAAGAGAACGGTTGCTACAAGTAAACCTGTAAACAATAATAATGCAAATGTAGCGCGAATCACTGAAAAATTTAAGCCAGGATTATCAAAATAAAATGGATTCGGGTTCACTCCTGATATTCCCATCGTTTCAGTCATAATCTTGTCCAAATCTGTTCCAACATCTTTTGTGCGTAACCATTCCGATACATGAAATGCAAAAAAAGTAGTTTTAGACTCTTCTATACCAAAACCAAATAGTGGTTCTGTCAGAAGAGAAAAGTCTTCATCACTAATAATGAATGCTCTATTTTTTAAAGTAAAAGTGGGGAAAATCGAATGTTGATATACCCCTTTTATTTGAATAGGTATGCTACTTTCTTCGAGTACGGTTTGCTCTTGTCCACTGCGAATATTGTTAAAATCTACTCGGCTATCTGAAACGACCAAAGCTTCTCCTTGTTTCAGGTCAATTAAAGGAATTTTTAAAGCAACCGCTAAACCATTGACTTCTGATTCCTTTATGACATTGACTGGTTCATGCGAATTAGAGGAGGTTTGCTTTTTCACATTAAATTTCACTAGCTCATAAGACAAGCCTTCCCTTTGCAGTTCTTGCGATAATTTCATAATATGTTCATCTTCAAAAGGATTGTCCCAATCACTAGCATAGAAAATACTTACTGGGTTCAAATCCCGATATTGGGCTGTAAAAGAAGTAAAAGAAGTAACGACCCCTACAGATAAAAACGCAATCGTCGACACAATTGTAACAATAAAAAACATACGCGCGTTTTCCCTAATTTTAATCGAAACTTCCGCAAAAGCGATAAGCCGAAAAGAATGCCAATAAAGACTTTCCTTTCTCCGAATAATGTCGAGTATATATAAAATACTATCTGTGTAGAAGAAATATGTTCCAATAAAAGCCATAAAAACAATAAGCAAGCTCATAAATATATTCATATGAAAAACAGAAAAAATAACAAGACCATATGCTCCAAATAACAAACCTAATCCTAAAAAAGCATTTCCTTTTTTGAACATAGCAATTTCGCCACGTTTGCCATCCCCTTTTAAAAGCTGGATAATCTCTTTTTTTCGGATGAATACAACGCTACTAATGGATATGATGATAAACTGTGATAAAAACACAATAATCGTCAATGCAAACGGCTTCCAGGATAAATACAGAGGCAAACTGTCCAATAAAAACAATTCTCGAATAATCATGAAGAAAAACTTTGAAAATGAAAATCCAAAAAATATACCGATTGTAATGGATATAAACCCTAAAATCATCGTCTCTAAAAAGATTAAACGATTTAACTGTTGCCTTTCCATCCCTAAATGTAACAAAACTCCAAACTCATGTAATCTAGCTTGTAAGAACGCACTCATTGAATAAAACAAAAAAAACATAGTAAAAATAATGAGAATAATTTGCGCAACAAGCATTCCACCAAAAGCGATATCCCGTAAAAACTTATCTTCAATATTAGGGTGAAACATCAGCATCGAATAAATGAAGAACACCATAACCGAAAAAATACTGGCCATAAAAAATGCAGCATATATTCGACTATTACGAATTACATTATGATAAGCGAATTGTTGAAAGGTCATTTACACCGCCACCACCTAATAAAGACAAAACATTCAATATCCGTTGGAAAAATGTTTGTCTCAGGTCACCTTTATAAATCTCATTGAAATATTCCCCGTCTTTTATAAATAGCACTCGATCACAGTAGCTTGCTGCTATCGGATCATGGGTTACCATCATAATAGTCGTTTGACTTACTTTATTCACTTGCGTAAGGATTTCTAATACATCTTTTGCTGCTTTCGAATCTAAATTTCCGGTAGGCTCATCTGCTAGTATAATACTTGGTTCATGTATTAATGCACGACCGATGGCTGTTCTTTGTGCCTGACCACCGGAAATCTCGGAAGGTCTTTTTCCTAAAATAGAAGTTAAATTAAGATGTTCAGCAATTTGTTGGACTTTGGCTTTCATCACTTCTAGAGATTGACCGTCAAGCGTAAGAGGTAATACCATATTTTCTTCTACTGTAAGTGCAGGAAGTAGATTGAAATCTTGAAATACAAAACCAAGCTCTCTCCTTCTGAAAAGGGATAAGTCATTTTTAGGGAGTTCTGCCGGTTTTAACCCGCTTATCGTGATTTCCCCGGAGGTTGGGCGATCAATCGTCGAAATAATATTTAATAATGTCGTTTTTCCGCTTCCAGAAGGTCCCATTACAGCGATAAATTCACCTTTTTCTACTTCAAAGCTTAATTGGTTAATCGCTAGATGTGCTACTTTTCCTTCATAAACTTTCGTTACTTCCTCCAGCATTAATATGGTCATCTTGCCCACCTTGCTTCCTAATTTCTTGTTTTTCAAATTGTATCGATACGGTTGTCCCTTCCCCTACATTTGAAGAAACACTTATTCCATGCCCTAAACGGTTGCATATTTCCTGTGCCAAATATAAGCCCATTCCAGTAGACTCACCAGTTTTCCGACCATTTTCACCAGTAAAAAATGCTTTCGTCACTCTTCTAATATCAGAAGCAGGAATACCAATTCCTTCATCCCTAACAGAGAAAATGATTTGTTTCTCCTCGATATTCGTTTCAAAATACACTTTTTTATTTTGCTCAAATGTGTACTTAACCGCATTCGTTACAAATTGTGCAATGACATAACGAATCCATTTTCTGTCGGATGTAATCATACAATCATCCTCCATCGAAATGACTGGAAATAAATGCTTGCCGATAAATAACCGCTTATTCTCCGTTACAACTTCGGTTACCAATTGTTTTAAATCGATTCGTTCAATTTGCATATCTTCTTCAAAGGTATCTAATCTCGCATTCATTAAAACTGCTTCTAACCCTCGCTTGAGCCGATCCATTTCTTCCATTACACTTTTGGAATCAATTTGTTCACTATTTTGTGTCATCAGTTCAATGACAGAAATGGGGGTTTTCATTTGATGCACCCAACTATTCATAAATTGTAAATGCCTATTTTGTCTAGCATATAAAAGCTGCACTTCTTTTTGATACAAACGATAAATATGTTGTAAGTAATTTTCTACTTGTTTAATCTCCGGAGATTGTGCTGCCCTTTGCAAAACAACTTCAATCTGTGTTGGGACAGACAGAATTTTTTTATAAAATGCATATTTTTTCACAAATAATGTACCTAAAAAAGTTAACGTTAATATACTACTAATAACAATGGAATATACTGCGGTATCTAGATTTCGAAATCCATCTAGCCAGTACAATAGCATGACGAAAAGTACTAATGAAAATTGAAAAATAATAAATAATAGATGTTCCTTTACGAATAACCGAAACATATTAGGCTTCATCTGGACATACGTTCAAACGATATCCCGCTCCTCGAACAGTTTCAATGGTCGATAAAACACCGTAATCCGCCATTTTTTTCCGAACTCGTGTCATATTTACATTGAGCGTATTTTCATCCACAAAAGACTGGTCATCCCATAGTTCTTCTAATAATTGCTCTCTCGTTACTAGTTTTGGATGATTTTTCAGTAATAATTCCAAAATGGTGCATTCTTTTTTTTGAAGCGGAATTTCTTCTTTGGATGTATGTAATTCCATGCGCTCCATGTAAAGATGCAATTTCCCTACTTTCACTACACGCTCTTCTTGTTTAGCTGCGTATTCCCCATATGATCTTCTTAAATGACTTTTTATTTTAGCAAGGACGATTTCGTAATGAAAAGGCTTGGTAATAAAATCATCCCCACCATTTTCAAGTGCGAAAACTTGGTCCATTTCACCTGATCTTGCTGAAACAAAAATAATCGGGCAAGTAGTTAACTGGCGGAGTTGACGACACCAATAGTAGCCGTCATAAGACGGTAAGTTCACATCTAATAACACAATATGAGGATCGAACGCTGTAAACTCCTCGATTATCTGATCAAAGTCTTCAATTATATGTACTTCATAATGGTATTTCCTCAAAGTATCTGCAAGTAGCGATGCAATTTTCAGGTCATCTTCTACTACTAACACACGGTGTATCATCACTTAAATCCTCCTCCGTAACATTGTACTGTCCTTATTATATCAAAAAAGAGTCTCCCATACGTTAGTATGTTAGACTCTTCCATTGTTACTATGCAAAATGTTAATAAATAAGTTGTACTAGTTCTTCTTTCGAAATACCACCTAAATATTTCGGTACGTCCACTGACTCTAGTGCTTCTTCAATTGCTTGTTTACTATACAACTTACCAGTCAGTAATCTTTCTACTTCTGCGATATCCCCAACGCCAAAGAAGTCACCGTAGATTTTCACTTCTTCTATAATGCCTTTATTTACTTCTAAGCGAACATCTACACCACCAGTTGGGAAACGGTGTGAATGTTTCATATTAAATTTAGGGGATTTACCGTAATTCCAATCCCATTGTTGATAACGTTCTTCCGACAGCTTATGAATGTTTTTCCAATCATCTTCGGTAAGCTCCCAATATTGAATATTTTCTGTTCCATCGAATATAGAGGAAAGAATTTCAGCACGGAATTGTTCAATCGTCATTGGCTCTGAAAGTAAATCAGCAATATTCGTTACACGGCTTCGAATGGATTTAATACCTTTTGACTCAATTTTTTCTTTGCTTACTTTTAACGCTGACACGACTGCATCAATTTCTGTATCAAACATTAATGTACCATGACTAAACATTCTTCCACGAGTAGAAAACTGCGCATTCCCCGAGATTTTTTTGCCTTCTGCTAATATATCATTGCGTCCCGACAGTTCAGCTTGCACACCCATTTTTTGCAACGCATCAACAACCGGCTGTGTAAACTTCTTAAAATTGCGGAAGCTGTCCCCATCGTCTTTTGTTAAAAAGCTGAAGTTCAAATTACCCAAATCATGGTACACTGCGCCCCCACCAGAAAGCCTGCGGACAGGGATTATCCCGTTCTTTTCAACGAAGTCTGTATTAATTTCTTCAATTGTATTTTGGTTTCTTCCGATGATGATGGAAGGCTGGTTTATGTAAAACAAAAGAAATGAATCTTTTTCCACATCCATTGTATTTAGTGCGTATTCTTCGATTGCTAGGTTAATGCGTGGGTCAGTTATGCCTTTATTATCAATAAAATACATGTCAATCTCTCCTTTACTCCTATTTTAACAAAAAACAAAATAATATGTTGACAAAAGATTCTGTGTTATATTACAATGATAACAACAAAAACAGTTATATAACAGATGGAGGTGGAACAACTATGTTAGAAAACGTACTTGAATTTTTCCGTAACCTGCCTAAAAAGAATTGCGCTACATGCGGCGAGACCATCGAAGAACAGCATGAGTGCTATGGAAATCAATGTGATAAATGTAATAACCTATAATTTTATTTAAAATGCCAACTAGATTCTCCCCTTTCTAGTTGGTTTTTTTATGGGACGTGATAAATAGAGTTACTGCGACGCAGTGCGTTGAATAAAGTGTCCGCTGTGATTTTCGCTGCAGTCGTACGCTTTCCACCGGGTAAGCGATGAGCCATCCCCGCCGCCCTTAGGCGTACGTTGGGATGGCTCATTTTGCTCACTTATCCGGTAGGAGTCGACGCCTGTAGCGAAAATCAAAAGA